>DATEAE010000030.1:0-3513 GCA_035288505.1 Candidatus Nanoarchaeia archaeon | reverse complement strand
TAAAAATACCACAAAATTTATATACAACCGTTTCTCTTCAGGCTTAAGATGATATTTATGGATGTTTCACAATGACTGCATTACCACCCCCAGCTGTGCCACCACCCACCGGAGGGTTCTTATCAAGTCTTTATGGCGCTGCGTCAGCAGTATGGAATAATCAATACAGTAGAGCGACTGTTTTGGTTGGCATTGGTATTGGTACAGGAATTTTAGGCACCCTGGGCTATCAGTATTGGAACGAACCATCACCACGTGAACTGATAACAGGTCGCGTTGAGCACGATAGACCGGGCTATACTGCTATGGACACACAGTTCGGCAAAGTGTGGCTTGAGAACGGCGCAGAGCCGCTGCTTGAGCGGGCAGTTGATTTAGCGTTGTACCTGAATGTAGGTCGGTATCCTGCAGACATCCTTGTCCGAGCTGATAGAGATGGCGACCATGTAGTCACTGGAACGGAAATCGCACGAGTCACCTATGGATTAGAAGATAAGGCACGTGAGGAGAAAGGATTGCCAAAAGGACCTGCAATACGAGCAAGTGAACCATTCCCGTTAGCACCGATAGCTACACCTACTGCAACGCCGGTACGGTAATATTTAACTATCTGTTCTTCTTTTCTGTTTATCATGCGAAAATATGCTGCAGCTTTTCTTGCGGGTGTTGCATTAACCATAGGAATATACGAATTGAAACCTAAGCACGAAGGTGTTGTTATCCGACCTGCAATATTCCATAAAGTGGAAACTGGTTTAGGAACATATCTTGTAGAAGATGGATATGAAGAGCTCCTTCAATATGCACACGAGTGCGCACTGCACGCAAACAAAGCCCGGTATAAAGAGGATGTCATTCTAATGGCTGATAAAAACGGCGACCACAAAGTTACCGGCTTAGAGCTGGCTGTTCTTGGACATCAACTGGATAATGAGGTTCGTAGGTTGTCAGGACTGCCACCAGCACAAATGCCAGAGAATGTGCCCTTAGGATTCAAAATCACGAGAGAGAAGTAGGCGGGATGACAGGTCGTTACACTAGGAAGAAAAAAACGTACGTAATTTTTTCGCTTTGTTTCTGCTCCAACGACTACGACATACGAACGTTACATTATTTGCTCTTATTTTTTAGATTTCCAGTCAACTGCTTCAGATATTTCTGCTCAACAAACACATATTTTCTTAATTCATGCAGCATTTTGATAGTATCGAGTAAAACCCAGGTATCACCATTTTGATACTGCCATAACACTTCATCCACAAGATACTGCCAGTCGAAGGTTTTTTCTTTTTCAATGATTGTTCGGATATCATCGAAATCATTTTTACGTTCAGTCACCGATTTAAGGATGACAAGATGCTCTTTTCGTAATACATTTATCTTTAATATATGGACATCTTTGAATTCATGAACAGCGTAAACATCTTCTTTCATTTTCGTGCTTGTTTCTGTGTGAAAAATTTTGTTTGCAAACAGGTCAAATCTGATTCCATTATTTTCGTACATGAGAGGTCGGTGAGGATCACGCAACTTTTCTGGAATGTAGATTTTGAATAGGCTTCGCTCATGAAAGCCCATTATCTCAATCGCCCTAATGAATTCAGTACGTTCTTCTTTATGTTCGAAGAGAAGATCAATATCTTTTGTCTCCTCTTTATATCCGTAGAACATCATTGCAGTACCACCAAAAGCGTAGCATCGAACATCTTTTTTAAGCTGCTTTCCGATAATTGCAAAGAGGTTCATTTGATCGTTGTAGGTTATCATCCAATCACCTTGTCAAAGTCAGCCATACTGAACGGAATAGTGACACCCCATCTTTTTTCAATTGGAATAAATCGTTTTTCATGTGTTGGATAATCTTTAATTAGATAAGTTTTGCGATATTTTTTAGATTTAAATAGATGGTGGGTAATTTTATCGACAATCAATCTTGCCACATCATACAACGCGCCAACCTTATTCCAGCAGTTGCGCTCGTTGGCTAATTTGTATAACTTCTTCCAGTCTTTGATATGTCGGAACAAATGAAGGCTCGCAAGAATGACACGAAAGCTTTGCGTTTCAATCGCATCAATCAACGCTTCTTCAGGACCATACACGCCATGCACCTGATGGTCGTACCATTCTGCAAGTTTCATGTGCGGCGAATATTTGTTGATGATGTCGAACATGCCCGGGTCGCGCGGACGCTGCTTGCGCATCGTTATCTTGTACAGACGCTTACGTTTTCCGCCGCCTGATGTCGTAACATACTGCTCTTTCTTTAGTTTGCTCACTAGATTAAGCGTTGATTGTCGCTTCATGCCTAATGTTTTCATCGCTGTCTCTATCGTATGCAGACCTTCAAGCTTTTGGAGGATTTCGTCTTTATTTCGCATAACTGAGTATCCATCAAAACTAATATATAAAGTTTTCTATTTTTGGAGTATGTTAATATGGTTGTAAAGCAGGGATGAAAGCCAAAAATTAATATAACCTTCTTTGTTTAGTAGGTAAATGGATGTACGTTCAATCGTTTCACAGCTGCGAAAACTCGACACGAAGCATAGAATCAAGTTTATTCTGCACTTTGGGAGCTCTGCTATCGGAAAAAGTACGCCGTTGTCTGACGTTGATATCGCTGTATATTATGAAGGAACGAAGGAAGAGCGATTTCGCTTCAGGATGAAAGCAGGTGGTCATTTGCCTGACAAAGCAGATGTGCATATTTTCCAAGATGCCACTCTGACTGTGCAAAAGGAGATGTTGCAAGGAAAAGTGGTGTATGCTGGCGATGAAGATTTATTATATAACGAAAATTTTCGTGTGATCAAAGAATTTAACAGGTTTGAAAAATATTATAATGAGTGTATTGAAGCTTATGAAACCGCGTGAAAAAATAATACAAAAGTTGGATATGATGGACAGTTATTTGAATGAGTTAGAATCAATGCTGCCATCGACAGTTGATGATTATATTGAAAACCTGCAGGTGCGGCGCGCTTGTGAAAAGACAATTGAGCTTGCGATTGAAAAAGTTATAGAAATTCTGTCTAGCATTATTGTTGAAAAGCGTTTTGGTATCCCGTCAAGCGAGGAGAGCATCATCGAGATAGCACAAAAAAATAAAGTTTTGAGTATTTCACTGGCAAAAAAAATCAGAGCAATGAAAGGTTTTAGAAATATTTTGGTCCATAAATATGGAGAAGTTGAGGACGAGCAAGTGTTTCAATACTTCTCCAACGAGCTCGGAGATTTTGATCTTTTTAAGCGTGAAATTTTAAAATTTGTGAAGAATTAATTTTTTTTCTAATAGTTAAGTTTATAAAAACAAGCGCTTTCTTATTTTCAATGCCGCCGCGATTAGTGTTGAAAAAGAGGCCGAAAGGCGTAACTATTATTGAGGGCTTTCCAGGTATTGGCTTGGTTGGAACGATAACGACAGAATTCTTGATGGAGCATCTCAACACTGAAAAAATTGGAAGCGTGATGATTGATGATGTGCCTGCGATTGTTGCAGTCCACAGCAAT
>DATEAE010000029.1:0-3180 GCA_035288505.1 Candidatus Nanoarchaeia archaeon | reverse complement strand
AGAATCAGCAAAGCTTAAGCGATGCTAATTACAAGAAATGGGCACGTGAGCTTGGACTTGATGCAGCCAAGTTCGATGATTGTGTCGATACCAACAAGTACGCAGATGAAGTCAGTAAAGATTTAGCTGACGGCGCTGCTGTTGGTGTTACCGGTACACCTGCGTTCTTTGTCAATGGAAAACTGCTGAGTGGTGCACAGCCTTTTACAGCATTTGAAGCGTTGATTGAGGCTGAATTGGCTTCCGGTTCATCAGATTCAAATGAAGTAACTGCAGCTGCTGTCGTGGATACACCTGAAACTGGCTCAACGAAGAAGTTTACCATCGTTGCAAAGAAGTTCCGCTTTACTCCAAGCCAGCTTCGCGTTCAGCAGGGCGACACCATTCAGCTTGACGTGAAAAGCGACGACGTTGATTTCGATTTCGTTCTGGATGAGTTTGGTGTCACGGAAAAAATGTTGTTAGGTAAAGTAACAAAGATTGAGTTTGTTGCCGATACAAAAGGCAGCTTTACCTACACCTGCGGCAATTGTGATGGCAAAGAAGACATCATGAAAGGAACGCTGATTGTGGAGTAAGTTTTTTCTTTATTTTTTCAACCTTTTCAACGCAATTTCCATCGCAGCCTGTCGTGGTGGTATTTTTCTTTTCTCTGCTTCCGTGAGAACAAGTTCCGTGTTCTTTGTAATCTTTTTCTCCACAAGCTCAAACATGTTCTTGGGATTTAAGCCGCGATACTCTGCGTAAGAGCTGATAACACCGCCTGCATTTGCGACAAAGTCGGGCACGACAAGAATGCCTTTTTTATGCAATTCTTCTTCAATCTCTTTTGTTGTTGGAATGTTAGAACCTTCGATGATTATTTTTGCTTTTATCTTATGCTTGTTCTTATCGGTAATCAGATCGGGAACTGCTGCTGTAATCAGAATGTCTGCATGTATGCTGATAATGTCCGCGCTCGGCAATACTTTACATCCAGGATAGCCTGTGACGGAACCTACGCCTTCTTTTGCTTTTTTAAGCCTTTCAATGTTGATACCATTTTCAACAAGACAAACACCTTTTGAATCGGATACTGCAATAATCTTCACTCCATCTTTTGCAAGGTAATCTGCTGCAAAACTTCCGACATTTCCAAAACCTTCGATGGCAACGGTTGCTTTTTTCATGTCCAATCCTGCGTGCTTTGCTGCGACCAGTGTTGCATGATACACGCCAAAGCCTGTGCTGCCATATTCATGGGGAATGCCGCACTTCTGTCCGGGCTTCACACATAGGTTTGCGGGCTTTCCTGTACAAGATTTCCAAGAGCCATTTGCTTCTGAGAATACGCGCATTTCTGCTTCTGCGGTGTTAATATCCGGTGCAGCAACGTACTTTTTTGGACAGACCGGCTTCAATGCGCGCGCAAATGCGCGGATAAGCTCAAACTTTTGTTCTTTTGATATTGTTTTTGGGTTAGCAATGATTCCTGATTTTGCACCACCAAATGGCAAATCAGCGAGCGCACATTTGTATGTCATTGCTCGTGCCAATCGTGAAACTTCCTCAACATCCACGGTTGGAGTCATACGAATGCCGCCTTTGCCCGGACCTCTTTTTGTGTTATCGATAACCAAGAAGCCACGCATCTTTGTCTTTGTGTCGTAGACGTTAACAATCATCTCAGGACCAATATCGTCGTAGGTTACCATGGTGAAATGAAATGGTGTCTGTTATTTAAAATTAATCTTTGTACGTTTAACTTAGTCCGTTGTAAAACGTGGTAGTCGTGGAGCAGAAGGAATGTGAAAAATTAAGTAAAAAACGTACTTTTTTCTTCCTTTCGAAACAGCGACGACAGGTCAAACTTGAGGATTGTATTACTCCCTCGACCTTATTTATTGCAATCCTCTTATTCTCTCAAGCGCGTGTATTTTCTTCAAATATTTCAAAACAACGGGTGGCACGTCATTTTCTATTTTTCTATCCTGTCTCACTGCTGTCCGTGTTCTTGTTGCTTTGTACGGATGAATCTCTTTAATCTTTTTAATCTGCGTATTTTTCTCTCTGAACAACTTTATAACCCACGAATTGCCTGAATACACTATGCTGAATTCTCCGACAATCTTTTTGACATGCTGTACCCACAACTCGTCATTATTAATGTCCGGAATTTCGTATATTTCTGCGTTTGTTATTTTTTCTTCTTTTAAAAAAGCTTGAATCATCTCTTTGCGCTCATGAGCTGATAATGGGTTATCTTTCGTATTGCTGAGCTGAGCGCTGCCGATGCCAATTTTTAGAGTATCATATTCTAATGCAATCTCCCTGATAACTGCAGCGTGACCATTATGCAATGGCTGGAAGCGGCCAATAAACAGAGCGATTTTGGGTAACATGTTTTCACTGTTTACCAAAAGTCATATAAATGTTGCTTTCGTATCTTTGTAAAAAGAAGGTGATTATCATGGGAAAGGAGACTCTGCTGTTTACTGTTATGCTTGTACTCATACTTTGGTCACTGCTCTTCGCAGTTCAGGGAGAAATATTGCAAAATCAAAGTGACTCGCTTGAAGTTATGTTGCTCGGCAATTCAAAAATAATGGCTGGAATCTATCTCCTCTTGCTTGGTATATTGGTAGCGCTTCTACTGCTTCCACTGAAAATGCGTGAACAACGAAAGTAACTCATTTCGTTTCTACGATGACAAACGCCATGGCGTACTCATCACAATGTGACATGCTGAGATGAATCATTATCTGTCTCAATTCTTTTTTATTTTGCACTTGAATGAATGGTGCGCCTGTTGATGATTGTTCTACCTCTATCTTAGAAAAGTCTACTGGTTTAAAGTTTGCTACATGATGGAGTGCTTTGATTACTGCTTCTTTTGCTGCAAAGCGAACTGCAAGATGCTGTGCTGGATTTTTTTTTGAAAAACAGTAATTTAGCTCTGCACTTGTGTAAATACGATTGAAAAATGTCTTATCTTTCTTTCGATCCATACCATGAAAACGCTTGATTCTTTCAATGTCAACTCCTGTTCCGATAATCATGTTAGTATTCCTTTAATCCCTCAATAGGACCGTATTTTTCCAAAATCTGATGTCTTGCTTTTTCCACAAACCGTTTATCTGCGGTCATTGAACTCTGATGTCTGTTGTATATCCATAATGCTTTTTTAATGTGATGCCCCCT
>DATEAE010000028.1:0-5888 GCA_035288505.1 Candidatus Nanoarchaeia archaeon | reverse complement strand
AGAAAAGCGTTCACAATTACAGCTATCACCGCTATTCCTCGCAATCTTTTCTTTTGCGTTTGCCGTTGCGATTGGAGCCCTCTGGGAAATCATTGAGTTCGCGCTCGACCAGGTCTTTGGCCTAACACTTCAGAAATCAGGTCTTGTTGATACGATGTGGGATTTGATTGTCGATGTTGCCGGTGCATTATTTGTCTCAATCATCGGTTACATTTACATAAAATCAAATCACTCGATGCTTATCAATCGTTTTGTGCATCGCTTTGTGAATAGGAATTATAGGATATTGAGAAGACCACTGTTGCGAAGACAGATGAAATATAATAGAGGATTAAACAAAGAGCAATAATTTATTTTTTCTCCTCAATCTCCTTCTTCAACTCATCTAGCAGCACATCAACCTTCTTCTCTCCATGCACTTTCTCATCGCGCGTGCGTACATTGACGGTGTTGTTTGCAACTTCCCTGTCACCAACAACTAATAAGTAGTTCCATTTCTGCATCTGCGCTTCACGAATTTTCTTATTCGCAGTATCCTGATTTTCGTCAACCTCAACCCTCAATCCGGCTTGCCGTAACATATTCGCAACACCCTGACAATACTCAAGATGTCGGTCAGCAATCGGTAATACAATAACCTGATTGGGACTGAGCCACAATGGAAAATTGCCTGCGTAATGTTCAATCAAAATGCCAAAAAATCTTTCTAAGCTGCCGAGTAATGCGCGATGTATCATCACCGGAGTGTGTCGTTTGCCATCGGTTCCATCAAATTCGAGTTCAAAGCGCTTCGGCTGATTGAAATCAAGCTGAATAGTAGCACACTGCCAGCTTCTTCCTAACGCATCCTTGATATGAAAATCAATTTTCGGTCCGTAAAAAGCGCCGTCACCCGGATTTATTTTATACTGCAATCCTGCATGGTCTAACGCTTTTTTCAATGAATTCTCGGCACGGTTCCACAACTCTTCGTCACCTAATGCACCGTCAGGTTTCGTGCTTAACTCAACATGAAACTCAAAATGAAATACATCTTTGTAGAGGAATGAAACGAAATCGATGACACCATGAACTTCTGGTTCAATCTGCTCTTCACTGCAAAAGATATGCGAGTCATCCTGTGATAGTTTTCTGACACGAAACAAACCTCCCAACGTTCCACGGACTTCGTTCCTGTGTAAAGCGCTGAAATCAGCAAGTCGCATCGGGAGCTCACGATAGCTTCGTACTTTGCTTTTGAAGATGAGCGCATGCGACGGACAATTCATCGGCTTTACTGCAGTTTCCTGTCCATCCATCTGCGTGATAAACATATTGTCGTGGTAGTGCTGCCAGTGTCCTGATGTTTCCCACAATTCTTTGTGAAAGAGTTGTGGCGTGATGACTTCCTGATACCCTCTTTTGATGTACTCGCTGCGCATGAACGCAACAAGCGTATTGATAATGTGTGCTCCCTTTGGATGAAAGAACGGACTTCCGGGAGATACGTCGTTGAAGCTTATCAGATCGAGTGTTGCGCCAATTTTTCGATGGTCTCTTTTCTCAGCTTCTGCCTGCTTTTCCTGATGTTCATCAAGCATCTTCTGCGATGGAAAACTGATGCCATAGATACGCTGCAGGCTTGCATTTTTTGCATCGCCGCGCCAATACGCACTCGACAATTTTGTCAGTTTAAAAGCCTTAACCAAACCAGTTGATGGGATATGACCGCCGCGACATAAGTCACAGTAATCGCCTTGTGTATAAATTGTGATAGTTTGACCGGCAGCATCATCAATCAGTTCGCGCTTGAATTTGTTGTGCTTGAATTTGACTCGTGCTTCGTCTGGAGATACAACCTGACGCTGAACTTTATTATCTTGCGCTGCATACTCTTTCATGCGCTTTTCTATTTGTTCAAGGTCCGCTGGATTAAAAGGTTCGTCTCGTGCGAAATCATAATAGAATCCATCTTCAATTGCCGGTCCAATCGTTGGAAGTGTATCTTTCCAGAGCGAAACAACTGCTTGTGCGAGTAGGTGCGCGGTACTATGCCAGAACGCTTGCTTTCCTTCTTTGGAATCAAATGTTAAGACTGAAATTTTGGCATCATCGTTGATAGGTCGGTCAAGTTCGTAAATCTCTCCATTAACAAGAATAGCAAGAGCGTCGCGCGCAAGCTTCGGTCCAATCAACCGCGCAACGTCCATTCCCGTTGTTCCTTTTTCAACGTTTTTAGTAGAGCCGTCGGGAAGCGTTAAAGTCATTTTCATAAAACCAGCAAAATGAGAGATGTTTAAAAAGTTAATGGGGATAAAATCCGTTGTTTGGCGGTCGTTGGAGCAGATGAAAACGAAAAAAAACGTATTATTTTTTCTTCCTTTTCGTAACGGCAATTACTCAAACCGTCTTTAAACTTGTGAAACCAAAAGTGCATTCCCAGAAAAGCTTAAATATCCCACGAATAATAGCAGTAGTATGGACAAAGAACAAGCCAAGATTCAAAAAGTGGAGCAAATATTGAAAAGATTAGAGGGCGCAATTAATTACAAAGGAAGCGCAAGTGACTTGCTTCACGAAGTTTTGGAAGAAAATTAGTGAGGATAAACTACTTTAAGATTTAATCTATTTTGTTGAACTTTGTTTCCTATGAGCTCTTGGTCAATGGTTACAAATCTTTCCTTGCCTAATGTGACTGCTTCGGCGAATCGTAATGCATCGCTCGGCTTCATTAATGTATCATCAGAAAGTATTGCCGTCGCCACTTTGTATGTTTCTGGGGATGGCGCATTAAACTTTATGTGACATTCATGAAGAAGTTCATTCATATCGTGAAGCATTTCAGATTGCTGTTCTTCTGGAACTCTTTTTCTTACTGCAAGCCAAATCTCGCCTAACGCACCATAACTCACCGCACCTTCAATCTCACCAGCTCTTAAACGAAAAATATACTTTCTACAATTCTCTTTTTGCTCTCGGAATTTTTTCCTTCCTTGAACCGGAAGCAAGTGTTCTACAAACACCGACGCATCCACTTGGTCTTGAAGTTTTCCCATATCTCACACCATTCAATCAGGAAGTTGAAAAGGTATTTTAATCAAATGAGATATGTTTAAAAATATTAGCTAAAATTCACCAATCTCTCTTATCAAATTTGTACTGCTCAATGTTACGGCAAAGCTTACCCGCTTTGTATTCTTCCAGAGCTTTTGACCATTCCGCTTTTTCTCGAGCAAACTCAACGCGTGTTGCCATTCTGTCGTCAAAGAACAAACCAGTCAACTCAAATTCAAGAGTTCGAGGATGAATCGAAGCAATCATTTCGAGTTCTCCAAAAGTTTCATAAGGTGGAGATTCATCAACATTATTTGTGTCTGGATTGAACACATTACGAGAAGCAAGTTCGTACACAACACCGCCATGAGTTGCAGTTACGACAGCTTTCGTTCCGTTTGGGCTTGCACAGAGTGCTCGAAATCCAGCATCAGCAAAAGGAAGAATTTGGTAATAAGGCAGCCTTCCCTCAGCACTACTTCTATCAGGAGCAATATCAGAACTAAGCCTCGCAGGGTCAATGTTCGTCCGAAATATGAACTGACGTGCCATAACTCAATTTTTAACTCCACACTTATAAATATTTGTCAATTTTTAATGGGGTAATCGTTGGAGCAAAGGAAAGCGAAAAAAAGTACGTAAAGTTTATTTTTTCTTCCTTTTCGTAACGGCAATTACTCAAACCGCTTTTTCAGAACCTGTCTCATTCAAAATAATAACATTCCCGCGCCCTTTCTTCACTTTCTTTACCAATCCCCGTTTCTCAAGGTCAGCAATCATCAGTGAAACTTTCGCTTCGCTCTGCGGAAACTTTGCCCGAACCTCTTTCTGTGTTGTTCTTCCCTGCTGCTCACGAATAAACTGAATCACCTGCTGCAAATCTTCAGGCAATTGTTGCGCCTCCTCTGTTTTTGGCTCAACCTTTTGTTGTACGTCCACTTCTTTTTTCACCGTATGGAACGATTTCATGACCTTATTGACACGGTAAATCAGGAATGCAACAACAATAATCAACGCAACAAGTAAAACAATAAACATGTAATCTGTTTTCTTTTCATCATCAAGCGTCAGTGTTTCAATGTCAAACTCGCTCAGGTTCGTCAACGATTCTTCTTCGATAAATGGTTCTAATATCAGGTCATGAACAAATACTCCTTCTTGTACAACAACAACTTCTTCAACAGCTTGTGCAAGTATTTGGTCATTGCGTCGTTGCTCTGCTGTCAACAAATAAGTCCCTGCCTGTACATTAAAGCTATATCTGCCATTCACTGCAATAATCTGCTGCTCCGGTACTGTTGAGATAGAAACACGAACATTTTTCGCTTGTTCAAGCGATAGGTCATAGACAGTCCCAAAGATGGTTGCAGCCATAGCTGTTGAGCTAAACAAAAGAAATCCAATCACCACAAACACAATTAATCTCATTTATTCCTCAAAAGCCGCAGAAGTGTGCTAATATTTAAAGTATCCTGAAGAGACGTAAAGCTTTCGAAAGCTTTCAGCAAACTGCTCAAATATCACAATTTCCTGCAAACAAAGCTTTACACACTTTATCAAAAGCTTTAGCAAGTGACTATATAAACAACTATCTCCTCTAACTTCCTTAGTTTTGCGGGTCCCGGATGGTGGTTTCCCATCACCTCTTTTTCCACCATCCCCCCCAAAACATTTTTGGAGGTTATGTACAAATGAAAAAAACAATTGTTCTGAGTGTGTTAAGCTTATTTATTCTGAGTGTTTTTTCTTCCGCTGGTCTTGGCGAAACACGAAGTACATTATCAGTTGATGCTGAAGCAAGTGTAGAAGCAGATTCCAAAAATTCTGACAGTGATACATCCGCTGACAAGAGTGACACGGAAGTAAGCACAGAAACACGAACTGAAACAAAGCGTACAGAATCCGATCGCATGGAACAGCGAAAAGAGAGCATTCTTACCATAAGAAGTAGACAACGTGCTCATTTTCAAACAGCAATAGAACGCTGTGAAGACACGCCAAATCCTGACGAATGTAAGGCAAACATGGAAAAGCGTCTTTCTCTTGTTACCACATTAGAAGAAAAAGATTTGGCTAACCTCGAACGTTTCCAGCAGAAGCGTGCTGAAGTAACGGAAAGACTTGAAGAGCTCAAACAAAAAGAACACTTCAAACAATTCAAGGCAAATGCAAAAGCACGTATTGTTGCGGCCAAAGTCATGGGCGACGCAGAAGTCCGCTTTAAAGACAGTGCGAAAAAGTTTGACGATGCAGAGAAATCACGAAAAGAACGTCTCGGTAAATTCGAAGATGACCGTGAGCAATGGAAGAAAGATTGTAAGAATGAAGAAACAGAAAAATGTAAAGAACTCAATAAGCAGCTGACCTTACATGTAAAAGTGTATTTGACGCATATGCTTGAGGTCATCACATCTCACATTGAAAAGATAGAGGCTCGCGTAACAGCATCAGAACACCTCTCCGAAGAGGAAGCAGCAGATATGCTTGAAAAGTTGGCTGCCACAAAGACAGAAGTAACCACGGTCAAAGCAAAAGTCGATGCATTATCTGAAACAAGCACAAAAGATGAAATAAAAGCAGTTACCCAAGAAGTAAAAAGATTGTGGAGTTCATTAAAAGACCGTCTTGCTATTCATGCAGACAAAGTTGTCAATGCACGAATGGGCGGCATTATCGTCCAGTCTGAACAGCTTCGGGTAAAACTTGCAAAAGTATTGGAACGCATGACCGAAAAAGGCGTGGACACAGCAGCCACCGCATCTTTGGTTGCACAGTTTGATGCAAAGCTCATTGAAGCAAAAGAAGCGTATGAGTCATCGCAAACCTTGCTTAAAGAAGCATCTTCTCTGACAGGA
>DATEAE010000027.1:0-3420 GCA_035288505.1 Candidatus Nanoarchaeia archaeon | reverse complement strand
GATGTGATAAATGACGTCGTGCATCATGACCTTGATATTTTTTGTGTCGGCATCGGGTAACATCTCTGTGTTAAATGCGATGATTACTCCATGGAACGGATTTTTGTTTCCTTCAGCTTCTGCATCGGCGATGTCTTTCTTGTTAATCTTTCCAATGGATGCAAATTTGATTTGAATTTTTTTTTCATGTAAAATGAGCATCAGTGCTTCGAGGCTGCCCAATGTGTCTGCTTTTACAATGACACCTTCATCGTCTGTATCGAGAAATACTTGCTCAACTTCTTTTTGCAGTTCGTTCGCAATTTTTTCTGCATGTGCAGTGCAGGTACGCAACGGCATGCCTGCAATTACATTGTCGATATCGGGCGCGGATATCTTTACACCCGTTGCAGCATAGACCTCTTTTACATTCTGAAATTTTGATTTTTTTAGGCGCATTTCTGCCAACGGCTCTGGTTGCAGGAGGACACGAATTTTTGTTATGATTGATTTTTCCATGCCGGCAATGACGAGCGTATCATTTGTCTTCATGCAGCCTTCATAGATAATAGCGTCAATCGTTGTCCCAAGACCCTTTTCTTCTTTCACTTCTAATACGGTGCCTTTTGCGTCACCTGATACCTGTACGTTGAGCTGAGCTTCGAGATACTTCTGTGCCATGCCTGTGATGACCATCAGAAGCTCGGGAATGCCTTCGCCGGTGATTGCTGAAACTGGAACGATTGCAAACTGTTTCGTATAATCAGATACTCTATCAAATCGGTCTGCGTTCAATCCTCGCTCGAAAAGCTTGCCGACCATTTCGTACAATTTTTTATCCAATTCTTCCTGCGTTCGTTGTGATTGCTGCTGGATACTTTCAAGCAATGTCTTTTCGCTGCTGTTCCATGCAGGCAGTTTATCTATCTTGTTTGCAGCAATGATGAATGGTGTCTTGTCATTCTTCAGAATGTCAATACTTTCAATGGTTTGTGGCATCAATCCTTCGTTGATGTCGATAACGAGAACTGCGATGTCTGCCAGTGCGCCGCCACGCTTTCTCAGATTGATAAATGCTGCATGTCCGGGTGTGTCGATGAACAGCAAACCGGGAATGTTGACCTGTAATTTTATTTTTTCAAGCAGCGGTCCGCATATTCTCTTTAATGCGCTTGCGGGAATGATGCTGGCGCCAATTGCTTGTGTTATTTTGCCTGCTTCGGTTGCGGTGACAGCCGTTCCTCTTATCTTGTCTAACAGGCTTGTTTTTCCGTGGTCAACATGCCCTACAACGGTAATAATAGGCTGGCGTATCATACCTTGTACATTTCTCTGATAGCTTTAAAAGCATTTGGGAAATTTAGTTCATCATCCCATGGGAATAATAACTGAATCAAACGCGAAAATTCATGTTTCTGAAGGGAAACTATCGAAAAAACTGCCAGTGTTTTACAATCCAGCCATGAAATTCAATCGTGATGTTAGTATTCTACTGCTTCGCGCGCTGGGAAAGAAAAATTTGCATGTTGCTGACCCTCTTGCGGGAAGCGGTGTTCGTGCTGTTCGATTTCTTCAGGAACTTTCTGATATCGTTGAGAGCATTGCAGTTAACGATTACAGTTCTGTCAGTGCAATTAAAAAAAATTTCAAACTGAACAAGTTGTCCGTCAAGAATGTGACTTTTCATAGCGACGATGCAACACTTTTTTTGCTAAACAGTACTGGATTTGATTACATTGACATCGACCCTTTTGGAACGCCTAATCCCTTTTTAGACGCTGCCGTCAAAAGAATTGCACGCGATGGCATTCTTGCGGTGACTGCAACTGATACGGCTGCACTTGCGGGAACTGCGCCTGCTGCTTGTCGCAGAAAGTATTGGGCCGTGCCTTTACGAAATGAGTTAATGCATGAGGTTGGGTTGCGAATATTAATTAGAAAAATACAGCTTGTCGGCGCACAATTTGACAAAGCATTGCTGCCAGTTTGTTCGTATTCCAAAGAACATTATTATCGTGTTTTTTTTCGAGCAGAGAAAAGCAAAGAAGCTTGCGATACGATTCTGAAACAGCATCATCTTGTTCATTACTGTTCGCGCTGTTCTGTTACTATTAAACCATGCTCGCATACTTCTGTTGATGTTGGGCCTTTGTGGTGCGGATCATTGCACGACAAAAAATTGCTCAAGAAGATGGCTGCGTTACCTGATGACTCTTTTGTTCACATCCTTGCTGAAGAATCTGAAGAAAATGTTCTTGGATTCTTTGATTTGCATCGGGTTGCTGCACGTACAAAGACAGAGCCGTTAAAAACCGAGCAGGCACTCTTTCTTCTTCGTGAGCATGGGTATATTGCACTGAGAACACATTTTTCATCTCATGCAGTTAAAACGAATGCTTCACTCGCTCAGTTTGAAAAACTTATCCAATAGTTCTGCGAACATCAGTAACTTCGACAGAATTAACACCGATAACCGTTGCAATCTTCTGCTCCAATGGCTCGGTTGTGCCTATATTCTCGTCCATCATGAACGAGATGTTGAGCGATTTTAATCCGAAGGCGACTTCTTTTTGTTCGACCTTGAATGTATTTGTTGCTGCGAAATCTGCGATAAACTTTTTTGACTTTTCTTCTATTTGTGACAAATCAATCTCCGGAGAAGTGGGCATGATGCGTAATGTTACAACAATTCGTGCCATTAGTTTGGGCCTTCAAAATTACATGAAGAGCATACGTATTTTGTTCCAAGTTCTCGACATTGACCACAACGAACAATGTCTGTTTTTGTGCAGCTTGGGCATTTGAAGCTTGTGCTTCTTGGCATGTTTGCTACCTGTCGCTTGCAGCTTGTGCATGATTTTCCTACCTGCATAAGTTCCATGGCTTTGCAATTTATGGGTTTATTTATAAAGATTTAGTTTTCCACGTGAAAACTGGCGCCCTTAAAACCTGCTGTTCAAAATGATGACTATCGCGGCCACACTCCAAGCTTCACGCTACCGGTCACGCCCATAGTACACAGTGCATCGTTGCAATCAACTAATTGATATCTATATCCTCCTAATTTCGCATAAAGACCACTTGCTGTTTTCAAACAATATGTCGCTTCACCTTCCGTTTCAGTCAGTGATACTCCGAGGAAACCTACTTGGTCAAGGTCATCGCCTTCAATCTCGTTGAATCCTGGTTGCTGAGGGAACAATACCCCCTTACAATCTGATAACAATGTTGTTCCAAAACTTTTGCCCAAAGGTACAAAAAATATTTCTTGATCAGTTCCACTTACTTTTGATGTCCACGGACGATTAATACTGGATGGATAATGACCTACATTAACTATCAGTCCGTTGAGTTTTTCTTCATCTCCTCCAGTGTTTGTGACAGAAAATGGTGATGACTGCCACTGCATTGAGTACAGTTGTCGTGTACCTGAAACTATCT
>DATEAE010000026.1:0-3952 GCA_035288505.1 Candidatus Nanoarchaeia archaeon | reverse complement strand
CATAGAGCATCGCCAGTTCCTTCTTGAATAATTGAGCGTCATCGAATGACTTGCACACACTTGCATATCGCAAGTAAGCAACTTTATCCACTTTCATCAGCTCTTTCATTACGAGACGCCCGATGATATCGCTCTTTATCTCCCATTTGCCTGAGCGGCGCGCTTTTTGCTCGATTCTTGCAACCATCAGTTCGATATGCTCTGCAAGTAGGGGTCTTTTGTGACACGCTTTGATAATTCCGTTTCTAATCTTGTCGTGGTCGAACTGCTCTCTGCTGTTGTCTTTTTTGATTACAATAAGTTCGAGCTCGGCTTTTTCGTATGTTGTGAAACGTCTTGTGCATTTCTCACATTCTCTTCTGCGTCGCACTTCCAGCTCATTGACACGGCTGTCAATAACTTTGGTATCCTGGAATGAACAAAACGGGCAATTCATGTTTTACCTCTTTTTTTCGAGAACATCAGGTGAAGTGTATTTTTTCATGTCCCCTCTTTTTGACGAAACCACAATATCTTGTGTTTTTTAACAGATGAATGCACAACTTGTTGGATTTGGAATCACATTTGTCTTTTTAAACATTCCTTCACTGGAATATATGGACACTGTATTATATGTTGGATTGCGACATTACTTTGAAGTTGTAGGAATTGATTGTAATTGAGAAGTGTATCACATTTATGTCAAGTTCTAATAATCTTCATGTAATGTTGGCTCTGCTTATCGCGTTCTACTTACGGCGTTAAGCTAACCTAAGGACCCCCAGTCCCAGCCGTTACGAAAGGAAGAAAAAATGTTTACGTAACTTTTCTTTTCGCCTCCCATCAGCTTCAACGACCATACTCAATGTCTGTCACTCGGTAGCTGTAATTCCTACTTTATCTCTAAAAATTGTTTCTTTTGAGGCTCCTGGAAAATTGTTGCATTCTCACATTGCTCCTTCTTCTTTTTTTCACACCATATCTTGCAGGTACTGATTCTTCGAGATAATCTCTGCCTGCTGTTGTGGCGCCAAGAATATGATAGAATCTCACGCGAGCACGGCGTAATCCTGATTTCACGCCATCAAGTGTTGTTTCCATTATCTGAGCTATTACTGCATAAGAAATTTTGTTCATGGCGTATGTAATGATGCTTGCTTCATTTGGTGACATTTTTTCCAGTGCCTTACTTACGAGCTCGGAGAGTTCTTTGTACTGTACTTGTTCGGCAACATCGGGTGTATTGTTTCGGGCTCGTCTCTCATAATATTCTCTTCCGTGTGGCTCGTAGTTACGCTTTTTTCTGTCTCTTATATACTCAATCGCCCTGCGTTGAAGTGTTCCAATCAAAACCGTAGAAAACTTCGCTTCTCCACGATATTCTCCTGCGATTTGTGGTGTCGCGATGGCGACGTCCTGCACTGGATCTTCGATGTCAATCCCCCAAAATTTTCGTTGCCACTTGATTCCCTGCTGTCGGTCAACTACATAGGCTTCTTCCCAAATCTTGTCAGGAAACTTCTCTTCAGAATTCTGCCACTCTCGAACTTTTGTTGACAAGTCGTCTCGACCAATATATCCTTTCACGACTATGAATTAATATATTTTGTTTATAAAACTATTGATGAAGTTGAATTATGATTTGTCAGGAAAATGGCGTCGCAGTAATTCGGTCACTTGGTCTTGATTAAGTTTCATGAAGTCGACTGGTAATGATACGTCCTGCTGTTTCACTTGTGCAGTACCATTTGGTGCTACAGGCTCAAGAAATCGAACACTGTAACCAAATTCGCTCCATACTTTGATGACACTTCTCAAAGCTGACCTGCTTCCACCTTCCATTTCATAATAAGCCGAATATGACATATCTTTGCCTACTATATGTTTAGCAACTGACTGTTCTCCTCTTAATGCACGTAGAGCACTGCCGTTATCATCAATATGAATTACTTGGGTATCTCCTTCTTTTACTGCAACAAGTGGGACAACACCAAGGGCACGACTCACTGCATATACATCTTTCAGTGTCACCGATGGCGATCTTTGCTCGGCACGATAAGGCAGATTACTCGTTCCAGGTATGTCAGCAAGTTCTGCAACCGACATTCCTTTTTGTGCTAATACAGTATCTAACGCTGTATAAAATCTCTCAGCCATTCGAAGAATCTACAACCAGTTATTTATAAACATTTCCTTTTTGTTATATATTTTATTAATATTATAAAGTTATTATGCCTGGTTCGTTGTTTTCCAGTAATAACACCACAACCCTGAAAAAAAGACGAAAATAGTTAGTATAACCCACGCCGATGCAGGTGCTTCTTCCGTCAGTGTTAAAACGATTGCAATTATTGCACTTATGCTCCAGATTATCTTTAAAAGCAAAAGAGAACGGTAAACCTCTTTACTTTCGTTGCGTGCTATCAGCGATATACCGCCAATCCCTATAAGCGCTGCTCCCACAAGGCGTGGTGTCACTAATTCTGCGGTTTGAAAACCAAACAATGTTAACGTCCACTGTGGAGCGAACAAGAGGGGAATGCCGAAAAGGTAGTCTACAATAAAGTGGATGATGAACCAGGTTTTTAGAGATGATGTGGGAGCCATTAGGTCTTTCATTACGTTTTTGTATAAAAATGTATGTCGTTTTACTCACCGCCGTTACGAAAGGAAGAAAAAAAACAAAACGTGTCAAAAACCACCTGCAAACTCTATTTGATTAATGGTTTTTGAGCACACTCAGAGTTTTTAAATTAAATTCACTTCACACACAGATAGGAAAACTCTGATGTTACGTATTTTTCTCGCCTTCCTTCTGCTTCAACGACCACCACGAACAAATCTGTCGCTTCCAAGGTAGTGAAGTTGACATTGTCGTATGTTTTCGACCGCTACTTTACTTTCTTCTTTATTCTCAAACTATTCCCAACCACACTCACACTTGAAAATGCCATCGCACCCGCGGCAATCATCGGGCTCAACAGTCCAAATGCTGCCAACGGGAGCGCGGCAACGTTGTAAAAAAATGCCCAAAACAAGTTCTGTTTAATAGTTTTTAATGTTAATCTTGACAGGAGTAATGCTTCAACTACTTTTGTGGGATGTCCTTTGACCAGCACAATGCTGCCTGCTTCGATTGCAATATCTGTTCCTGTACCCATGGCGATGCCAACATCAGACTGTGTAAGTGCTGGTGCATCATTGATGCCATCACCAACAAATGCAACATGCTTGCCTTGTTTTTGAAGTTCTTCTACTTTCGATGCTTTGTCCTGTGGCAACACTTCTGCTATCACTTTTGTAACGCCTAACTGTGATGCAATCGCGTGAGCTGTTTTCTTGTTGTCGCCGGTGATTATCCACGTCTCTATGCCTAATGCGTCCAGCTTTTCAACGGCTTCTTTTGCGTCCTGTTTCAATGTGTCAGCAATCGCAAGAATGCCGATAATCTGTTTGTTTTTTGCTACGGCAATGACTGTCTTTGCCTGCTCTTCAAGTTCGTTTACGACTTTCTGAGCTTTTGTTGTTGAAATTCCACTCTCTTTCATCATTCGCAAGTTTCCGATACGGATAATTACTGTGCCTATTCTAGCATAGACACCTTTGCCTGTAACAGATTTAAATCCGCTGACTTTTGTTAATTTCGTTTTTTTAGTCTGTGCTTCTTGCACTACTGCCTGTGCCAAAGGATGCTCGGATAATTTTTCAACACTCGCGGCAATTCTCAACAAGTCATTTTCCTTTCCTTTCAGTGCAACAATGTCTGTTACTTTTGGTTTTCCTTCGGTTAAAGTTCCGGTTTTATCAAAAATAACGGCATCAATCTTTTTTGAGCGCTCAAGAACTTCTCCATTCTTGATAAGTATTCCTTTCTTCGCTCCCAAACCTGTGCCGACCATGATTGCCGTGGGTGTTGCTAATCCTAATGCGCAGGGACAGGCGATGACCAGTACTGCAACCGCAGGAATAATGC
>DATEAE010000025.1:0-5916 GCA_035288505.1 Candidatus Nanoarchaeia archaeon | reverse complement strand
AGAGCTTCGCGTAATAAAATTTTTCAAAAAACTCGTGAAACCTCGTTATCTGCTCCTGCGCATGTAATGGTGCGCTTTGCAGCGGGCTCACGTTCTCGCGTGGACCCTCCAATTACACCCCACCCCCACTTACTTTATCTTCTTCAGCGTCTCAATGAGCTTGTCCAATGCCTGATATACTTCTTCCTGTGTCTTTGTACCGGTGCATACTATCTTACCGTTTGTAAACAGCAGGAATGTCGCGTGTGTGCCACGAAGCTTGTGAACAAGCCCAGGGAACTGTTCCGGCTCGTACTCGGTATTCGGTAATTTAATGGCAAGCGTATTCAAATTTAAATCCATGCCAATCTCGCCCGATGCAACAATATTCTGCACCGTTACTTTCGGCTTGATTTTGATATCGATATTGATTTTTTTGAGGCTCTTAATAATCTTGTCGATGCTGCGCTCAACATCCTCCATGCTGCGCGCTCCAGTTAAAACAATTTTTCCACTGCTGAAAATAAGAGCGCTTGTCTTTGGCTCTTTGATACGGATAACTAGCCCTGGAAATTGTTCTGGATTGTATTCAGTATTACTCAAGGTAGCAGCCATCTTTTCAAGAGGAATGTCCTGCTCAAGACTTGAGCTTATGACAATGTTGACCACAGCAATCTTGCGTTCGCCATGTGTTGTACGTACAGCAGTATCATCTATCTTTGTTTTTTTGCCTTTCTTCATGATTGCCACCCCACTTTTATATCCTGTTCCATTTGCTGGTATATAAAGGTTATTTAAATATGTTTATAAATAGAGTGCTTTGAACGTCATTATGCTTGCACTCTGTCGTTACGGTGAAATCTTTCTCAAAGGCAATAATCGCTCATTTTTCGAAAGAGCATTGGTCGCAAGTATCTTACGAAATGTCAATAGCAAGGTTCGCTCTGTTCGTAACCGTATCTTAGTAACCACAGAAAATCCTGATAAATTGCGCACCATTTTTGGTCTCACCTCTTTTTCGCCTGCGATACCTGTTTCAACTGACCTGAATGAGATAATACCAACTGCACTTTCTCTCCTTAAAAATAGAAAATTCTCAACATTTGCTGTTCGTGCCCAACGACTGACAAAACAGGGCATGCCATCCAACGAAATTAATGCACAGGTGGGTGATGCGATTTGTAAAGCCACCAATGCGAGTGTTGATTTGGATAATGCTGACATCACCGTCGGAATCGAAATAATTGACGACAAAGCATACGTTTTTACCACCAGAATTCAATGTCCCGGCGGTCTGCCGTACGGTGTGAGCGGCACGGTTAACATATTCATGGATGACACCTACGCAGAACTTGCAGCGCTCTTGATGATAAAAAGAGGGTGCGCTGTATTGGGCATTGGAACGAAAAAAGAAACACCGGTGTTGAGCCGTTATAATTCTGATTTCAAATGTCTAAACATCTCATTAGATAACACATCCAACCCAATTGTTCGTGGCCTGTTAAGCGAAGCCTTTAATAGTTCAAAACAATCGTTTTACCCATTAATCGGAATGACTGAGCAGGACGCACAGCAGAGGTTAGCAGCATATGCACGTATTTGTTGAACGCACGAAAGAAAAAAAGACTGTTTCATTCAAAGGAACAGTTGCACAACTCCTTTCGCAGCTGCACATTAATTCTGAAACGGTACTCGTGAGCAGAAACAACGAGCTGTTGACAGAAACAGACGTTCTCGCTCAAGAAGATAACATTCAAATTCTCTCGGTTGTTTCAGGTGGATGATGGCGTCATGCGAATTATGTTTGGACCGTGCAGTTTTTTCTTCCCCAAACTATTGTAAAGCCCATTTCATTGATTACATCGAAAATAAAGTTGAGACGACGATCAAACGTTTTCATTTAATCAAACCCGAAGACAAAATTGCGGTTGCTGTTTCTGGCGGCAAGGACAGCCAGACTGTAACATACATCCTTCACAAATTGTTTGGCAACGTCACCGCAATTTCGATTGATGAAGGCATTCCTGGGTATAGGGACGCTACTCTTAAAGACATGAAAACGTTTTGTGCAACATACAATATCCCTCATCATATTTTTTCTTTTGAGCAGGCATTTGGAAAAAAGCTAGACACCATGCTTCAGCAAGGCGCACCCGCATGCCGTTCGTGTGGTGTACTACGTCGCAATCTGTTGAATAAACATGCACAGGGCTTTGACAAGATTGCAACCGGTCATAATCTCGATGACGAATGCCAGAGTTTAATGATGAATTTTCTTAAAGGAACATTGTTTCTATCGGCAAAAATGGGTCCCGCAAGTGGTGTACATGGGCAGACTGGTTTTGTTCAGCGTATTAAACCGTTGTACTTCTGTCCTGAAAAAGAAATCACAGCATATGCCTATCTGATGGGTTTTCCCGTTCGATTTAATGAATGTCCACACGCAGCCGATGGATTTCGTTCAAAAGTACGCTATTCACTCAATGTGATTGAACAACAAAAGACAGGAACAAAACTTCGTATGGTTGAAAATTTTATATCTATTCTCCCGACACTCAAAAAAGTCTACGCTGGGTACGAGATGAAAGTCTGCACGTCCTGCGCTCAGCCATCAGCACACGATTTGTGCAAAGCCTGTACGACAATAGAGGTTCTCCATGTTTGATATTGTGATGGGCGGAAATACGGAGCTTGCGAAAATGGCAGTTCAGTTAGGATATACTAGTTTAATTATTGTGTATCATTCGCTTGATGAGGTGTATAAAGCGCAGCTTCCACCAAATAACGGATTGAAAATGTCGTATGCCGTTATGCTCGACACAACGGATAAGAATAAAATAATCTCAGTTGCAAAAGAAGCGGCGCAGGAAAATATCCTCTGTCTTGTCAAAGCGAAACAGCCTGAATTCAACAGATTTATAGTCGAAAAAACAAGCGCGTCACTTGTTGATGCAGAACACGTTCATCCAAAAGACCATCTTCATTTCAGGAGAAGCGGTCTTGACCAAGTACTTTGTAAAGCAGCAAAAAAACCTTTTTTTTCATCATTGAGCAGCTTTTTTTCACTCCGTTTTGAAGAACAGGCAAAAGTTCTGGGTCGAATAAAACAAAATGCACGCTTTTGTGCAAAATACAACGTTCCGTATGCTCTGTGTTCTTTTGCACGCGAACCTTTTGAAATGAAAGGCGCACATGACATGAAGATGTTGTGGAAGTTGCTGGGGATAAAATCTGATATTTTCTAATCAAACACTTGCGTACGTTAGCTAACATCTACTTCCAATTTTCTATCATTTCTATACCAATGTTTTGTAACAATAACCATCACAATTATCCCGATGATGAGCAATATCAGTAACCTGGGTTGTATTTATCCACACTGCTACAGTAAAGTTTACACCTGCTCCGAAATCAACAGAGTTGTTATGAGACACATTGACAAAGTCGCCACTTCCATAAAAGGATCCACTCTGTGCTCCTAACTTTGCAGTTCCATTACTTTGTCCATTGCCTAACCATGTTCCATTATTCTTTTGTCCACTCCAGTCTTTCGGGTTTGTCTGGTTTTCACCATTGGCTGAATCGTTGTTGAAGTGCATCAAAAGAACGTTGCCTGTCATATTGATTGTTGTACCCCAAAACCCTTTGACATACGTATTGTGCGCGACAATGCCATTTGCAACAAAGTTGTGCGTGTTTTCAATTTCTAAGTCGTAGACGTGCTGCGTGGCGTGCTGTATGATGGAGATGATTGGCTCGAACACGACAGAATGTTTAAATATCTGTGTTTGCACAGTATACACTGGTGATGTGTTTATGTCAAACATAACGTTATCGGTGCCCGCTGAATTGAAGCATAAGATGGATGAATTTAAGGATGTTAACTGGTCTGAACTCACACGACAGTTTCTTTTGGATAAATTAAAGAGGTTGTCGCTGTTGCGCAGACTGGACAAGGCACTTGAGCATTCCACTTTGACCGAGGAAGATTGCATTAAGTTAGGCGATGAGCTTAAAGAACGTGTTTGGAAAAGACACAAAGAGGCAGGATGGTAAATGCAGCTTGTCCTTGATGCTAACATTGTATTTTCATTCTTTAGGGATAACCCAGTAAGGTTTATTCTACTCAATTCAAACAGATTAGGTGTGCAATTAGTATCTCCTTCATATGTACTTGAGGAATTGCGCAATAACATACCTGATCTTGTAAAGTATACAAAGCTACCACCAAATGAAGTGGAATCAATATTATCAGTTCTTGATGATGTCCTCGAGCTGGTACCGCAAGCAACGTATAAGCAATATGAGTCAAAGGCTCGGTCAGTTTCTCCGCATGACAAAGACATTCCGTACTTTGCGTTAGCATTGTTCCTCAATTGTGGAATATGGTCAAACGAGCCGCGATTTAAGAGACAATCAGTTGTTGCGGTATTTAATACACGAGAAGTACGAGTGCGAATTGGTGTATAAGTCCCAACCTCCATTCCTTCTTCTAATTCATCAACTTCAATCCATCTCGTGCAGTACTCACCGGTGAATTCATCGTATTGTTTATTCCAGATGTTGTTTTCGTATTGTTCACACTGCTGTTTGTCGATGAGTTTAACAAGATAAGGATGTGTCGCCGTTGTGTTAATTTGTTTGCCGCTTGATGTTGTCACTTCGTACACTGGCTTTGTACCCATGTCAAGCAAGGCAGTAACTTTGTTAGAAACAAACTGTCCTGTTTCTTTATTTAATGACAAGACATAGTCGCCCTGTTTTACGTCGGTAATTCTCTTTTGCGTTCCATCTGCTAATGTAATGAGCGAGTTTTCCGCAACACACAAGCCTTCGTCTGTCTGGTTGTCCGGCAGTTCCTGTAACTTGTCTGAAGCGTTGAGCTGTAAGAACGTTGATAATGTGCTATTCAGATCAGTCCTGTTTCTCACTCCGCCAAAAAATCCAGCAAACTGCGGCGTAAAATTAATTATTTTGGTAAAATTTAAGTCTACAAAAAACTCAGTCGCCACTGACGTATTGTAATCATTATCCGAATCGTTTGCAACAATTCTCATAATGTAATTACCTGCAGCAGGCAGTTGGTAAGAAATGTTATGCACGTTCGTGTCAACCTGTCGTGCAAGCAGTAACTGTACAAAAGAGCTGTTTGGATAGGTCAGGTTTGCAATAACATACGCTGCAGTATCGTTGGTAACATTTGCAGATAATGTAATTGCCGAAATGTTAAACAATGTCCAATTCGCTGGCGTTACATTATCAACTGTCGGCGGCACGCCAGATGCGAAAATGCCGACGTCACCAAATCCACTGACAGCAGTTGTTTCTGAAGTATTTGTCGAATTTGCTGGTGCGGTTTCATTGACTGATGTAGTTTCATTCACAGGTGTAGTTTCGTTCGTTGAATTGTTTTCGATCGGCTGAATTAAAACAGTCTCAGTAGACTCTGTCGTATTCTCTTCCGTATAGTTAAACACCGTAATCGCAAGCAGCACATCTCCTTCAACAATAATATTCAACATATCCATCGCATCTGCAACGATGCACGTATCCGCACAAACGTTGTCAAACGAACTTGTGAACTGTCTGCTGTCGTACACTAATCTATTTCCTAACCACATTGTCGCATTTCCTGTTCCACTCATCGAACCAGACACACGTAAAAACGTCACGTTCTGTTCCAGTTGTACTGTTGAATTCTGCGACCAGATGCCGCCGGTATCCAAAACTGCAAAACCGGTGAGATTGCCACCAAATAGTACAGCGACGAACGCAATAATTCCAAGGAGGAGAATTGCGATCCATCCCGAAGATGAGTTCTTACGGCGTTTCACGCGGGCAGCCATAAGTTCACCCCGCTTTCACAGCCCCTGCCCCTGCCGTACGTAATTAGTCACCTTTTTCTAATGACGAGAAAATCCTTTAAACAGAGGGTGC
>DATEAE010000024.1:0-3332 GCA_035288505.1 Candidatus Nanoarchaeia archaeon | reverse complement strand
TCGAAAGAAGAACTCGCTCGTGCGCTCAACATGGGGTTGCAGGTGAGCGAGCAAATCGCCCAGATACAAATCAAAGCAATTAAAGACAAATACATGGTGAATAACAATGGATAAAGAATTACGAAGTTACACAGTGCAATTGTTGCAGAAAGGAAAGCGCATTGATGGTCGTGGATTGACGGACTATCGCGAACCGGTTACTGTACGTTCTGGTATATCTGAAACTGCTGAAGGCAGTGCAGAAGTACATATCGGCGACACTATCGTCATGGCAGGCGTCAAGATGAGTATTGAAACGCCGTATCCTGATACGCCTGATCAGGGTGGCATCATGGTGAATGTTGAGTTGTATCCCATGTCGAGTCCGCAGTACGAGCCGGGTCCGCCGGGACCAGCAGCAGTTGAACTTGCGCGTGTTGTGGATAGAGGAATACGCGAAAGCAAGGCTATCGACATGAAAAAATTATGCATCGAGAAAGGCGAAAAAGTTTGGACAGTGAATATTGACATCGTCACGATTAACGATGCGGGCAATCTGTTTGATGCCTGTGCGCTTGCAGCGGTTGCAGCACTTCGTGATGCGTACTTTCCGAAATATGAAAACGGTGACTTGAATTACAAAGAAAAGTCGAAAAAGAAATTGCCGTTGCTCAAAGAGCCGGTGTCTGTGACTGTGTATAAAATAGACAAGTCGTTTATTGTTGACCCGGATGCCGATGAATCGGAAGTCTACGATGCGCGATTGACCGTGGCAAGTACGCCTGACGGACAGTTAAGTGCATTGCAGAAAGGCGGCGATATGCCTCTGACGGTTGAAGATATTACCACGATGGTTGACCTTGCACTGGAAAAGGCAAGCTTTTTAAGGAGTAAGCTTACAGGAGCAAAATAATGAACACCTATTCAAAGTATGAAAAAGCACGGATGATTGGCTCCCGGGCGTTGCAGCTTTCGATGGGCGCTCCGTTCTTGCTTGTTCTTGGACCAGAAGAGCTCCAGAAACTTCGCTACGACCCGATTGAAATTGCAAAGCTTGAGTATGATGCCGGTGTGATACCAATTACAGTCAAACGACCACTTCCTTTGAGACGAAAGAAGAAACCAGATGAAGCAAAGTGAAGTAACGACTGAACGGCTTGCCAAATATTTTAGTTATACGAAAAGAGCGTTAGCTGAAGCTCGAAACGCTGTTCATTCTGCTCGTCGCAAAGAAGCTGATGAGATTCTTGATATGGCTTCACGCTATTATTCTGATGCTGAACATTTTTCTTCGAAAGGTGATGTTGTTACCGCGTTTGCAGCGCTGAACTATGCGCATGGATGGTTGGATTGCGGCGCACGCATTGGAATATTTTTGGTGAAGAATAACGAATTGTTTGTGGTGGATTAGAGATATTTTGTACTATTTTTGTGTGTACTGTTTTTCGTCGTTGTCGTTGGAGCAGAAGGAAGGCGAAAATAAAAACTTTTAACGTATTTTTTTCTTCCTTTTGTAGCGGCAAGACTGGGAGTCCATCGGTTGTGCTTTGCGTGAAGATTTTAACATCTCATTTTTTCTGGTAAAGTGCCATGCAAGCAATTCGAATTGGAATTTGCGTGAATCCATTGATTTCTGCTCCACTGTAATCCGCTATGCAGTCGTCACCAAAGTAAAACCTACCTTGCTTTAGCACCCGATGGATTTCCTGTTGTATTTTTGTTCGATTGAACTTTTCTGCTCCAGATGCATTCAACACGGTATCACATAGTGTTCCACTCATGTGTACCAAGTCAAATGTTTCGTTGCGGAAAGGAAGTTCGTGTGCATCTGCACAAACTTTTACGTCATCACTCCAGTAAGCATTCCTCTCATCTCTCTGCTGTTTGGATATATTTTCAGATGAGATAAAAACTCTTGAATCGGCGTCGAGATGGACAAATGTACGTGGTTTTCTCAACTGTTTCTTTAGCACATCTATAAACGACGAGCCATAGCCACAACCAACATCGAGAACCTGTCCATCTGCAACAGTCTCGATGAATTTTGGAGCTTCTCGTGTGACCATGCTATAAACAAGTTCACTTAGGTCACTGTAACCTCTAAAACGTAGGTTAAACATCGATTTATCGACTGGCGAGTTTCCGTATGTCATTTTATGGTTTTAGGTTCTCTCCTATTTAACCTTTTCTCCTGTTACCACCCATACGTAACTAAAGTACCAAAACATTTATATATCGGTTACTTTTCTGCAGCTTAAAGCGGTGAATTCTGAGGAGGAACATCATGATAAAGAACGAACTGATAATCAAACTGAAGGAATTTGGCTTAAATAGCTATGAAGGCAAGCTCTGGATAGCACTGCTCAGCAGAGGCGTTTCCACCGCAGGCGAATTGAGCGATATCTCTAATGTTCCCAGAAGCAGAGCATATGATGTTCTTGAAAGTCTCGAAAAGAAAGGATTTATCATCGTCAAATTAGGCAAACCAATCAAGTATCTTGCAGTTACACCGACTGAAGTAGTTGATCGTGTAAAAAAGCGTGTCCATGAAGACGCACAGCAGCGCTCAAAGTTGCTTGAAGGTCTGAACGGTTCGCCGTTACTCGATGAATTGACGTTATTGCATAAAACCGGCGTGGAAAAAGTTGATCCGACGGAAATGAGCGGTTCTTTTAGAGGACGGGACAAATTGTACGAACATCTTTCGACAATGTTGAAAAATGCTGAAAAACAGATTACCATCATGTCAACTGGTAGTGGTTTGAAAAGAAAATTGTCACGCTTTAAATCTGACTTGGAAAAAGCAGTCAAGCGTGGTGTCAAAGTTCGTATTGCAGGTCCATTAGACAATGATGCTCGCAAACTTGCAAAACAGTTGAATGATGTTGAGTTTAGAATAGCGGAAGATAATAAAGTGCGCTTCTGCAGTGTTGATGGCAATCAGTTGTTATTGATGCTCATGGACGACAATGCTGTTCATGAAAACTTTGATTCAGGCGTGTGGGTTTCAACTCCGTACTTCGTCCAGCATTTCGACAGCATGTTTGAAAAAGACTGGAAAGAAATGAAGAAGATTTAGTTGTTTTTTTTATTTCCACTTTTTAAGTGCTTTTCCTATTCGTTCAAACCCTTCTCTAATCTCGTCAATTGGTCTTGTGTATGAAATCCTGATGTTTTTCGGCGCTCCAAACGCATCGCCCGGAACAACCGCCACATTTGCTTCTTTCAACAGAAACATTGAAAATTCTTCTGCAGTTCTTTTGCCGAGCACCTTTGAAACGTCTGGAAATAAAAAGAATGCGCCCTGTGGCTTGATACAATCAAATACTTTTGTTACTTCAGCGTATGCAACG
>DATEAE010000023.1:0-3624 GCA_035288505.1 Candidatus Nanoarchaeia archaeon | reverse complement strand
CTTTGGTGTTTTGATGAAAAAGATGTGTGTGTCTGAAATTCATAACGCTTATTTTCATTATTACTATATAAATGTTTCTAATTTTAACTACTCTTGGGTAATTACTGATTAACTGACTTTTTTGTCCCACTGTTTTTAAATTGATAGAAAACAATAGACTGAAAGTTGATTAAAATGTCATACCTGTCTTTAGGAACGATGTACCACAGCGCTCTTGAGAATAGTGTGAGCTCTTTTTACCATCGGGAGACTTCTCCATTAGAGGCTCGACCTTTTTACAGCCTGTCAAGCCCGTCGGTGGGACAGTATGCTTCGCTCTCAGCATATCAGACTTTGAGCACTTTTACCGTTCAGCCAGAATACGCGTTCATGCCTGACGCTTTTCTCATGCCGGGCAGAGCTGCGCAACCATTTGTTGGCGATGCTGTTGCTGTTGAGGATGACGTGAAAGAAGCTTTCTTCGCAACGACTGAAAAAACGTTTCCAACGGACATTCGTGTTGCAATCTTGAATACTCAATCATTCAATCGACAGATAGCACATCCAAGTGTTGTTGGTTTTTCATTGAATCGAAAGGATTTTGGCATGGTCAGCGATGTCGTTGTTCGTGCAGGTCCAAAAGACCATGTCATGCTCACGATTGGACACGAAATCGGTCATGTGTTAAGTCGGACATTGTGTAATAAACACTGTGAGGAAGCCAAGGCTTTTGCGTTCAGCAGAGCTTGGATGAAAAATATTCGTGACAAGAATATTGCCGGATTGCGCGGCTCTATTATTTTGGATAATCCTGCTCACAACGGTTTGCATGATGTGGCAAGTGCTTTTGTCTGGCGAAAAGTCGCTCAGGGACATGATGCTTTAGCATTGTATTGGGACTTGGTTGCAGGGCGGGTGCCGTATGTCGTTTGAAACTGCCGTTGCTTCGGCTATCATGAACCAGATTGGCAAAATTGAAGCTCCTGAAATGTATCAGGCTAACGCACAATTTGGCGGATCGTTGCTTGCTGTTTTTAATCCCGGTGCGTACGGCAGCCAGAAAAGTATGTACGGCGATAGGGACTGGTCCAAAGCTGCGAATATTAATCCAACTATCGGTGGGCGGTTGGGACAATATGGTGGATATCTGCAGTCGAGCATAAAACCAAACAGCAATGCGCCTCAATCCCGTGAAAGCAATCCGCTCTCATCAGGATTGGAGTACTTTCAGCCATCGCTCCCGCAGCACTTGTACAATTAGAAAAACTTTATAGGTACTTTATAGAAAGTATTTATATAGTTAGAATTCTCAAACAGTTGGTGGGGGTGTTGTATAGTGGCAGTTGATTTAATCTGGTTAGCTGTTGTATTTCTCGTTATAGCACTTGTTGCGTATGCACTCGGTGCACGTGGACTTGCGTGGTTTACTGCTGATATTGCAAAATTATTAATCTGGACATTTGTGATATTATTCCTGCTTACGTTGATTACGCGTTTTTTGTTTTGAGGAGAGATGCATACATTCAGCCAGCTCACGACAATATTCGGCTCACGGATGAAAGCGCTTGAAATACTCTGCTTGCTCAATGATGCCAAGCCTGTTGTACGACATGGATTTTATGAGCATGAAATTAAAAAAGTGATTGAATTTTGTCGTGCGCATTCTTTATTTGTTGAACAATCGCGTCATGCAATTCTGCTGGAAGAGCAAGGCTTTACGAACAGAGGAAAGACCAGCGACAAAGGGATGAAACTGCTTTATATCAGTAAAGATGAGCTCACGGCAGCGCAGACATGCTTGTATGAAACTCAACAAGACCATTCTCAAACCGGCTTGATGCTTGGCTATCCCGCCTGCTGTGTCCGCGTTTTTTGTGACCAGTTTGCCAAAAACAATCTCAATCCTGTGCATGTTCTAACGAATCAATGGACAAATCTCTCTCTGCGCGATAAAGATATCTGCTTGCTGAGTCATTTTCCGTGTTCGTCAGATTGTGCGGAAAGTATCTTCATTGCGAAACAAAATTTTGACATTCTCCAAAAAGCTGACAAAGAAATTGCTGCACTTTTTCTTCAACGTCTACAAAAACAGGATTACTAACGCGCCGATGACCATAAGCGATGCCGCGCTCAGACGCTGATGTGCGTGCTTCTCTTTGAAAAGTACAATCCCATATAACACAACAAATATTGTGCTGAGGCGCTTCACCGCGATGACATAAGGCACTATCTGCATTGTAAGTGCTGTGTTTGCTGCAATTCCGGCAATGGCAAGAATTGTGCCGAGCATCAGTAAGATTGGCATATTCTTTTTGAATTCAGCAATTGGATGGTTGTACCACACTGCGAGAATAAACAATGTCGCGCTTATCATCAACCACGTCATTCCCGTTCCGAAATAAACGTCCGATGCAAGAACCATCTTCTTGTCAAAATTTGCTGTAATGCTGTAGATGAACGCAACTGCGAGAATAGAAAGGACGCCTTTTTCTCTCAGTAATAGTTTGAATGGCTCAAGTATCCCTTGTCTTTGATGCGCTGTCGCCCAGTAAGAACCAATGACTGTAAGCGCAATGCCGATAAATCCTGCGCTCGTTGGTCGCTCGCCAAGAATAATCAATGATGTAAAAATAAGAAACGCAGGAGTCCACGCGAGCATTGGCATCGCAAGCGACAAATCAGCTTTCTTCAGCGCCTTATAAATGAGAATTGTGGCAATTACGTTTAAAGATGCAGTTACCGCAATCGCAGAATAAAATGATGGACTTATCTGTGGAACACCGCGCATGAACGATATTGTCAATAAAATTATTGCCGAAACAAACGTCGTTCCGCTGCTCAACACAAACTCATTGATGTTCTTCACGTATTTTTTGATGAGCATCTGATGCGTTGCGACAAGAAGTGCGCTTAACAATGCGAGGATAAACCACAACATGATTTTGTGAGATTATGTTGATTTATATGGATTACTAAATTCAGTTATCGGCACCTGCTGTATCCAGTGCGTTGTTCCTCTTTTCAGAAAGCGCGGCATGAAAATATTGTTGTATACCAAAATGATTGCGTCTTTTTTCATTTCTTTCAACAGCTTGTCCTCAAGTCCATGATGAAATCCTTTGTCGGGGTTGATGAACAGGATGTCGTATGTTGAGAAATTGTGATTAAAAAAGTCGTCGCAGATGAGTTTTGCGTTGAGATTTATCTTTTTAATTATATTATTTCCGCTGTCAACGAGATTTTTATCTGATTCAATTCCTGTTGCGTTTGTGAATGTTGAGGCGATTGCCACTATTCGACCGTCGCCTGCGCCGATGTCGATGAAGTGCTTGTATTTTTCTAACTTTATCTTTTTGAATACATCGATGACAACATCAATATTGCTCGGTCCCCAGATGCCTTTTTCTGTGTCTCTGACAACAAAGAAAAATTTATTTTTTAGTTCGGTGTCAAATTCCGCGAATGCTTTTTTTATTTGGTCTATCATGTTCCTGTTGCAAGACGTTCTATTAGTTTTGGAGGGAACTTTTGTTCACGCATGAGCGTTTGTGTTTTCTTCACATCGTAGGAAACTTGTCTTGTTGTTAATGTATATTTTCCATCTTCGATTGTAACAATCCCATAAGAAGCATGTATCCATCCGTT
>DATEAE010000022.1:0-3335 GCA_035288505.1 Candidatus Nanoarchaeia archaeon | reverse complement strand
GAAGAATAATAGATGAGTTCGTTATAAACAGAGGTGATTGAAATGGAGGAAACGCATGAAATCGCACAGAACGCAGACGATAAAATAGAAGCGCTGCTCAATCTGTTGGTGAAAAAAAAGATAATCACCGAAGAAGAATTTAAAAAAGCGTATGACGAATTGTTTGAAGAAAATTAAACATCTATCTCAATTCTTCTTTTTTTGATATTTGCGTGGATACTCAGCTCCGCCTCAGGATTATCTAAATTAAAGAAATCAACGAGTGGCTTTGGAAAAGTGACTCCCCAGCTGTTACCAATGCGTATTGGATTTTTTTTATATTCATCTTTAACTTTCCGTGCTTCCATTTGACTAACCGCTTGGATTGCCAAGTCCTCTGTAAAAATTTTATCTTTGCATTTTGGGCACTGTCGCGCTTCAAACTTCATATTTTTATACGTAACAAATGTTTTTGCCATTGGGACATTGCATTTTATACAGATTCGGTTGTTTTTCATTCTCGACCTCTCTCGCCATTAGCTAAATCCCACACACCTTTCCGTGTTTTTGAAAATATTTTTGATGGTATTCTTCTGCGAGATAAAACTCGGTTGCTTTGACAATTTCGGTTGCAATTGTGTTTTTTATTGTTTTTTGCAGCGCTTTTTTTGATGTCTCTGCCTGATTCTTTTGTTCAGCAGAATGATAGAAAATTGCAGAACGATACTGCGTACCAAAATCTGGTCCTTGACGGTTGTGCTGCGTTGGATCATGTGACTTCCAGAAAATGTCCAGCAATTCTTTATAGCTTATTTTATTTTCATCAAATTCAATTTCAACAGCTTCAGCGTGCTGCGTTGTGTCGGAACAGACCTCTTTGTAGGTAGGATTTTTTGTTGTACCACCGGTATAACCGACGTGCGTAGCAATAACACCTGTAACATTCTGAAATGCTGCTTCAACATGCCAGAAACATCCTGCGGCGAAGGTGGCTTTTTGCATATAACCAAAATTCGGCGAAACTATTTAATTATTGCGCTGTGCTTTCGGATTATAAAAATTTTACCCCAACAGAACATCGCTTACAAACCCACCCAAAGACCTATCTGTTTTAACATTAGGATTCCGTAAATCTCCGGGCAGCTTTGCTTCCCTGAGCATACATTCTATTGGCTTGGCATGACCCAGTGCTGCTTCTCCCAGATAGCAACGCCCAAACTCATTGTAATTTCCCACACGCACAAGCGCATCGTCTACTCTAAGACTGGTTGCAAGCTCGTGTGAAGTAATCCCAACAAACCTAAAAAGTCCCGCAGCATACCCGCGTACTCGAGAATAAAACTCTGGACGAACTCCAGCGATTTCTTTCGGGAAGTCACCATCACTCAACACAAGAACATCTTTTACAGAATATTTTCCTTCGTCATGATAAAAAACATAAGCAATAGAACTGTTCGTTTCTGGAGGTGTACTTCCTTTCGCTTTTGGAATGTCTGCGATTTGAAAAATTTTTCTTGCTGCAGAAGCATCACCTCTCACTGCTTCTTCCAGATAATTACTACCATAATCACTATAGTGTCCTACCCTGACACCAGCGCGCTGCATCCTCAATGTGTTTGCAATATCATCAGGTTGTATCGTCGCTGGAAGATTGAAAAGTGCTGCTTGATATCCACTTACTTCTCCTTTCTGTGCAGCTCTGGTTCCAATAAATGCATCTGGAAGGCTATTTGAACTGAGAAGAAGCACTCGTCGGGGAACAGAGAAATCACCATCATGTGGAAAGTCATGATACAACGCATACGTGTGTTCTGTTGTGCTTTCCAGCGTGGATGGCATCGCATTTCTAGCCTTCGAATGAGGCGACCAATTCCCGCTTTTTCTGTATGTTGGCTCTTGCAGGGGCGCATTTCTTATCTTCTCTTTTTCTTCCTGTAATTTTGCATAAGCTTCATTTCTTCCAGAATGAGGATAGGCAGTTCCCGCGATATGTTGGAGCAAGCTGTGATTTCCCCAGTCTCGTGCAACCCAGAAATCTCTTTCTGACACGCCCAGCCGGTGCGGAAGTCGTCGTACAGGTCGGCCAGGTGCATATACAATCGCACAATGCAGGCTTTGAAGGTGACCGCTCGCGTCCTTATAGGTGACCTGTTTTGGGAGTACAGCATTCCCAAGGACATTCGAGGGCGGGCTGTCGTAAACAACCATCAAATACCCGCCACCCGCTAAATCATAAAATGCTTCAACAGGCCGTCCACCAAATGTTCCATGGACAGGGACATGCTTCGCGTGCTGTGCGTCTCGCGAGCCTGTTCGAGCCCAATCCGAATTCAAATTAGTCCGTCGTAATTTTGCTTCTTTTGCTTCAAGGCGACGTTCTTTTCGCAAGCGTTTGCGTTCGGCTATTGCCTCTAAGCCCATAACTACATATTTTTTTCAGTGACTTAAATACTTTACGCCGAATAATCTTAAATTTCGTAGTTGTTGAAGCAAAAGGAAGGCGAAAAATATCGTAAAAAACGTAATTTTTTTCTTCTTTTCGTAACGACAATGACTAAAAAGACTAAACACTAATTAGCCATCATCTTCATTTCTTCCGCCGTCATTTCCCTATATTCACCTTGTTTCAAATCTCCAAGCATAAGCCGTCCAATCCTCACTCGTTCCAATTCCAATACTTTATGCCCAACTTCTAAAAACATCAATCTGACTTGCCGTTTTTTTCCTTCCGTGATAATAATCGAGCAAACAGTACTCTCTCCCGATGTAATCACGTTGATTTTCGCTGGCTTCGTTTTGTACTTTTTCTCATCCACCTTAATCAAAACCCCTTCCTGCAATTCTTTTATATCTGTCGGACTTAACGTTCCTTTGATAACAGCGCGATATTCTTTTTCAACGCCTGAATTTGGATTCAATATTTTCCGCGCAAGATGCCCATCGTTTGTAATAATCAACAATCCTGTTGTCTTGTAATCTAATCGTCCAACCGGAAACAGTGTTTTTTTAGTTTGCGAGTCAACTTTTATACAATCCATCACTGTCTTGCGATTATCTTTTCCCGTTGTCGTGATTGTTTCAATGGGCTTGTTCAACATATAATATTTCTTAGGAATATTAGCCAATGAAACTTTTGTTTTAATCTCAACAATCTCTTTCTTTGGATTAATCTGAAAATTCGGATTTTTCGCAGGAAAGTTATTCACAATGACTTGACCCCCTCTAATAAGGTCGAGCGCTTCTTTGACTGCAAAGCCTTTTTGTCGTACGAACTGAACCAGACGAAGTTTTTTTGACATGAGTTTCACATTTTTTATTGTTATAAATAGCTTACTTAAACGGCACGCCTGCAGCTT
>DATEAE010000021.1:0-2563 GCA_035288505.1 Candidatus Nanoarchaeia archaeon | reverse complement strand
CACTTCACTCTCACGCCGTAGCTTAGTCTAAAACCTGTAATGGGGGCAATGGCATGGATAGAAAGATATATAAATATGAGGTAATTATACTTACCTTATGGTAAGATTTTATACCTATCTGGAAGTATATCTGGACGACTTAGGGAAAAGCGTCAGCCTTAGCGAGTTTGAAGGTTTTTTTAAAGTCCCCCACCAAACAATTAAAAAACATCTTGAACAATTTACCAACGCAAAAATACTCAAAGAAGAGAAAAAAAGAAGATTCGTTTTCTATAAATTAAACTTAGAAAACCCCCTAACAAACGAATATCTTATTCTATGCGAAAAAGAAAGATTGCTGATTTTTTTAGAAAAAAACGCTTTATTTTCGAGGCTCTATAACGAGCTCTCGCATTTTTTCAAAGACTCAAAAATGCTTTTATTTGGCTCAAGTGTAAAAACAAATGATTATAATGATATTGATTTATTGATTCTTTCAAAAAACAAAGAGATCAAGCAAGCATTAAGCAAATTCTATCAGACATATGCAAAAAAAATTCATCTCATACAGACAGAAGAAAGAGACTTAACAAAAACTCTCATTCAGGAGATAAAGCAAAAGCACATAATCTTCAATAATCATGAATATTTTACGGAGGTCTTGTACAAATGAGTATTGACTGGTGTAAAAAACATGGAATGAAGCTTATAGAGCCAAATGATAATCTGTCAGAAGAATACTACACAAATGCAGAAGAAACACTGAGAGTTACAAATCTCATTAAGAATTCCGGCTCAAATATGTGGCTTGCAACCCAAAAATACTATACCGAATATTTAGCGGCTTATTCTCTGCTGATGAAAATTGGCATAAAATGGCTTCTGGAAAATGAAAAAATAATTGATTTTGAATTCGGCAAAATTCTTGAGGAAGATAAAGAACTAAGGATTGACAACCAATATTATCTGAAAAACAAGCCTGTACATTTTGATTCAAAAGAGCTCTCAGACACTCTATTGAAGATTAGGAAGATACTTGACACCATAAAAGATTCAGATATAAAAAGAATAAGGAAGCTTATTTGACAAGCGACACTTCAGAAAAGCTATTTTAGAACAATGTTATCACTCATTTATTTTCGATAGTTTCAGCTCTAAGTTTTATCATACAAGAAAACACGCGTGGAAACCCACAAGTAACTTTATAAATAACCATTCTCTCAACAGCAGAATGTCCACCAAGGATAAGCTCGATCAGGTCATTTATTCTTATACTGCTGAAACAAACCCGCTGGAAGAAGAAGTCCAGGTGTTGCGCGACACGGTCGGCCGTCTCGACCAGGAATTACGCCGCCTTAAAGCGCCTGCACTCATGGTGTGTGAAACCGTTGCATTGCTCGGCGCTCAGGCAGTCATTCGTATCCCCAACGGCAACAAGTTTTTGTGCAATGTTTCTGCAGATTGTACTGATATCCAACCAGGTGACACTGTTCTTGTCGAACAAAAAAATCTGAACGTAGTCCAGAAGATAAACATCTCTCACCGTTTCAGTGTAGAAAAGTTTGTCATCGTTACAAAACCAAAGGATAGCTGGGATGATATCGGCGGGTTGGAAAAAGAAGTACAGGAAGTCCGCGAAGTCATTGAGCTTCCATTAACAAAGCCTGAACTGTTCAAAAAGATTGGCATTAAACCACCAAAAGGAATTCTTTTGCATGGTCCACCGGGTACCGGTAAGACGTTGCTTGCGCGTGCAGTGGCAAATAGCACAAAATCCACATTTATTCATGTTGCAGGAAGTGAATTAGTCCAAAAATTCATTGGTGAAGGCGCAAAGCTGGTCAAGGATATTTTTGATTTAGCCAGGCAGAAAGCACCAAGCATTGTGTTCATTGATGAACTTGACGCTCTTGCGGCAAAGCGCATGGAAATCGGTACGTCAGGAGAGCGTGAAGTCAACCGAACCTTTATGCAGCTTCTCTCAGAAATTGACGGTTTTAAGCCATTGGACAATGTTAAGATTATTGGCGCAACAAATAGAAAAGACATTTTGGACAGTGCGATTATGCGACCAGGACGATTGGACAGACACATCGAAGTCAATGCTCCAAGTGAGCATGGTCGTCATGATGTCCTTAAGATTCATGCGCGCGGTGTCAACATTGCAAAATCCGTTGATCTTTCTCGTGTCGCAAAAAAGATGGAAGAATTTACGGGCGCAGAAATAAGGGCAGCAGTGACTGAAGCAGGTTACTTTGCGATTCGCGCGAACCGAGCGCAGGTCAACGCTGATGATTTCGAGAAAGCGATGGTCAAAGTAAAACAGCACGAAGCTGAAGAAGAAGTACACATGTTTGGGTAGTTCTTTTTTTATTAGAAGTTCCAACTTACTGACGTTACGAAAGGAAGAAAAAAAATACGAAAAAACGTTTTTTATCGCCTTCCTTCTGCTCCAGGTCTAACTTTGAAGAGTTTGTGCACGCTCCGCAGTTACTTCCTTCAGCAATTGCTGCTCGGGTGTTCACTTCGTCCTTGCGTTCTACACAAGCTCAATCATTTCTCTGTAGTTTTAAAGTTAACTGAA
>DATEAE010000020.1:0-6025 GCA_035288505.1 Candidatus Nanoarchaeia archaeon | reverse complement strand
TAATCGGCATCGTGTTACTTTCCCTGCTAAAAAATAATGTTGTTGATGGTCTTCTCTACTTCATCCCAATCTCAATGCACGTCCTCATCAATGCATTGCCCCACAGTCACCGATTCGAGAAAAAATCAGTGAGGGCTTTTTTTGTTTCTGCACCAATATTAGGAGCAATTCTTGCCATCCTCGTTACAATCCCAGAAGTGCTTGATTTGATGCTTCTCGGCATGATTGCAGGCATTCTCTTGTTTGTCGAAGCGCGCGAAATTGCACCATCAAAACGTTCGGAAAGCATCAGCTTTTTTCTTTTAGGAGTGCTCACTTTTGTCATAGTCATCATCACAGCGAGGTTTTATGTGGGTTAATACGCTTGACCCTGTCATTTTTAATGTCGGACCATTAGCAGTACGCTGGTACGGACTTGCCTACCTGTTTGGAGCATTGCTTGGGTACTGGACACTGCTCCATGCTCAAAAGACTGGCAAAATCAATCTAACAAAAACAGAAATTTCCGATTTTATCAGCTGGCTTGTTGCCGGTGTGCTTATCGGTTCGCGATTATTCTACGTTATTTTTTATAATCCGTTATTTTACATCGAAAACCCTTTGAAGATAGTTGCAGTCTGGGAAGGGGGCATGAGTTTTCATGGCGGTTTTGTTGGAATTGTAGTAGCCGCATTTTTATTTTGTAAGAAAAAGAATGTGTCTCTCTTTCATCTTGCAGATATTCTTTCCGCGCCATTAATGTTCGCGCTCGCGCTTGGCAGGGGCGCGAATTTCATCAACGGCGAACTGTGGGGCAAGCCAAGCAATCTGCCGTGGTGTGTTGTTTTTCCAGCCGCAGACGACCTATGCAGGCATCCCTATCAACTCTACGAGGGTATAAAGCGATTTGCATTGGCAGGATGGTTGTTCTACCTGAGCAAAGGAGTTCATCCAACAGGTTTTATTTTCTGGAATCTTGTTTTCTTTGAGGGTCTGGGAAGGTTTGTGCTTGACTTTCTCAATGACGAATTTACAGTATTTTTTCTCACACCAGGTCAATGGATGAGTTTGGCGATGATTGTGGTGAGTGGATGGTTTTTGTATAAGCATCTCAATAAAAAACAGGAGTAAAGAATGTTATTCCAACGTTTCGTTCAGTGTAGTCGTAGAAGCAGAAGGAAGGGAAAAAAAGTTTAAAATGTTTTTTCTTCCTGTCAAGAACCACCAGTATCATGCAACCCGTCTATAGCTACTGAAAAGAGCGATGGCTGGTGGTTCTTGAGCATGCTCAGAAACTTTCACCACCAGTGTGCACATTTGGAAAGTTTCTGACATTTCGTAACCATCGCCATTTCTGCACAAACTATTTAAAAGCACGTCAAATCTGAGCTCCAATGCTCACCATCGAAGAACTTTCCGTATTTTGCAAGAAAAAAAGCATCGTTTTCCCAACTGCAGAAATCTACGGCGGCTTGTCTGGCTTTTTTGATTACGGTCCAATCGGTGTCGAATTAAAAAACAATATCAAGCAACACTGGTGGCGCCGTTTTGTAAAGCAACGAGAAGATGTTGTAGGCATTGATGGCGCAATCATCACCAACCCAAAAGTCTGGCAAGCCTCTGGTCATGTTGAATGTTTTGAAGATATTCTCGTTGAAGACACAAAAACAAAAGAGCGTTATCGAGCAGACCAATTGGTAGAAGACGCACTAAATATTCGCGCTGATGGTCTGAACGCCGAGGATTTGTGGAAACTGATTGAAGAAAACAAGATAAAATCTCCAAAAGGTAATCCTCTCTCAAAGCCGCGGCAATTCAATTTAATGTTTCGAACGCATGTAGGTCCGACAGAAAGTGATTCATCCACTTCTTATTTGCGACCTGAAACTGCACAATTAATCTTTACCAATTTCAAGTTAGTCCAAGAAACTGCACGCATGAAGCTACCGTTCGGCATTGCGCAGATTGGAAAAGCTTTTCGCAATGAGATTTCGCCGCGTGACTTCCTGTTCCGTTCACGCGAGTTTGAGCAGATGGAGATTGAATATTTTTTTGACGGTGAAAAAGAGTCCGCTCCAAAAGCCGATGCAACATTCCTATTTTTATCACGCGAAGCACAGAAAAAATCACAAAAAGCATCTCAAACCTCTGTCTCTCAATTAAAACGATTGAGTAAGTTACATGCCTACTGGCTCGTCCAAGCATATCAATGGTATGTTGATATTGGGATTAACCCGAAAAAACTTCGTATTCGCGAGCATACAGAGGATGAATTAAGCCATTATGCATCTGCGACATTTGACATTGAATACGAATTTCCGATTGGGTGGAAAGAAATCCACGGCAGTGCGCATCGTGGCACGTTTGATTTATCTCAACATGAAAAATCTGCGAAAGTCCAGCTCCGCTCATTTGATGAGGAATCTAAAACGAACATCTTACCTACAGTCATCGAACCATCGTGGGGCGTTGACAGAGCATTATTAGCTGTTTTATGTGACGCATTTGACGATGACAAGAAGCGCGGAAACATTGTATTGAAAATACATACATCGATTGCCCCAATTCAGGTCGGCGTCTTTCCATTGGTGAAGAACAAGCCCGACGTAGTGAAAGTTGCACAAAAAGTTGCTGAAAAGTTGCGCATGTTTACCCTACAATACGATGAAAGCGGTTCTATCGGCAGACGTTATGCACGTGCAGATGAGCTCGGTATTCCGTTATGTGTGACGATTGACTTTCAATCACTCGATGACAATGCAGTCACCATCAGAAACAGGGATACGACAGAACAGGTGCGTGTGAAGATTGATGAATTAACAGAAAAAATAACTGGGATTTTTGAGAAATGGAAAGCGTAATTATTTTTTTCTTTTTATAATCCATATGTTTTAAAGCAACAATCCTTTCTTACCTCCAATGTACAACAATTCAACAAAGAAAATACTATTTACGTTCTACCTATTTTCCGCTGTCTTTGGGCTTTACAATCTTTTTGCTTGGGCTTATTCCGATACGCCTTTGAGAGAAAGGATACATCTGGGTTTTATTTGGTATGATCTCATCATTATTTTTTCCATAATTAGTTTATTTATCCTTAGTTTCATCATAGCGTTTAAGGTCGCAGGAAAAGAAATTTCAAAAATTCACTTAATCTATTCACTTTACTTTCCTTCTCGAATATTGTTGGTAATCCTTCTTAACCGGATATTGTACTTTTTCTATGATTTTGACACTACATTATCAATACTGGAAAGTTCTCGCAGATATTACGGAATTTTGTACCTGTGGGATGTCTTATTCCCATTATACATGTTGCACAAAGAATTTCCTGCTCTCTCAAAGATAATTGTCCCTAAGTTAAAAGATTTTTTTTATTGGGATAGCCTTTCACGAAAATAGCTACTCAAACCACCATCTTTAAATATAAATTCTTCTTATTTGATGTGAGACGTATGAAAAAAAAGGTGAATGAGTTATTGATGTTTATAGTACTCTGTTCTTTTACAATAGTAATCGCTATTGTCCTCTTGGTCGTGCAGCTCAATCTCAGAGGACAAGCAACCTTGCCTTTTGAAAGTATTATCTGTACCGAACAGACCTGTCCACAAGATTTTGCGAAGCTTTCGTGCATAAAAACAAACAACATCAATGGATGTGATAATCATGAATGAGCGCAGCGACATTTTCATCGCTCTTCTGCTTATTGGTATCTTTGTAGTCATTGCACTGCCATCCGCCTACGTCATTCAGGGCACACTTACCGGCCTATCGATATCGGAAACGATGATGCAGTATGCGCCTGATGTTCCCATTCTTCTCGGAGCCGCGATGCTTGTCTTACTGCTCATGACAATTATGTATCGTTTCTCTGGTGTTGAGGAAGGTCATCTAAAATTTGTAGAAGTTGCAGAGCGAAACGAAAAGATGAACGAAGCGCCACTGAAAGCCAAACGTTTGAGTAAAAAAGAAAAGAAAAAATTACATTTTAAAAAAGAAGTAGTGGTTAAAGTTGTCAAACCCATTCCTATAAAAAATAAAGCGCCCGAAGAAAAAAGAGAACTTCCATTGCCTCCGCAGATGCTTAATAATTTCATAAAAACATCCCTGAAGAATGGTGCATCTTCTGACGACATCCAGCGCGTTTTGTTGGGCAAAGGATGGCCACGCAGTCAGGTTGAGAACATCGTTTCAAAAATAAAGAAGTCAAAGAAAGTTGAAGCGGTCTCTTACGACCATGAGCTGCCTATGATTGAGAAAGAATTGCAGAAGCTGAGTCAGGTAAAAAGATTATAATCCAGATATTTCTAGTATAGACCTACTCATATCTCAACGCATCGGTCGCATTGAGCCGAGCCGCTTGTCGTGCAGGCAAGTACCCTGAAACTGCTCCAAGCATAAACGCAAATACAATACATCCAACAACAAGCACAGCAGGAAACGCTGGCTGCAACGACGCAAACCCAGACGCAGCAGCAAACTTGCCACCAGCAGAAGAAATGATATAGCCCAACACCACACCAAGGATACCTCCAAGTGCGCCCAGCAATCCTGCTTCAACCACAAAGACGAGAAGAATGTCCCTGTTTTGCGCTCCGATTGCTTTCATCACTCCGATTTCCCGTGTCCTTTCCAATACCGCCGTGTACATTGTATTCATTATGTTCACCGACGCAACAACAACAGACACAAGCGCAATCAGAACAAGCACTCCATTAATTACGATGATGACACTGCCAAATGTTTGTAATACATCCGCAAAAGTCTGAACAAAGAAATCTTCTTTTCCTTTTTCTTGGTTCTTGAACTTTCTTAATTTGTCCTGAACACGCTCTGCTAATTCATCCGCTGGAACACCTTTATGTGCCTGAAGAATGACATATCCAAACGTATCAACTGAAAAGATTGTTTCCATAGTCTTGTAATTCACGTACACGTTTGCATCGTCTGAGGGGTTTCCAATTTCATCGTAAAATCCGACAACTTCGACAGTCCTGCCGTTGATTGAAATTTTATCTCCGATGTCAAGCGCTTGCGAAAATATTTTATTCTCAACAAGATAATTGTAGCCCAGTACTACTTTGTCGAGCTCATCTTCTTTGAGCGAACGTCCTTTGAACAGTTTTACCAACAATGCGTTTTCTACAAAACGCTGTTTTGACATGTCCAACCCCATCACAAACGTCTGCTTCTTTTGCTTTTTAAGCACAATTTCTCCTGCTTTGATGTAAATACCACTTGCATCTTTGACACCATTAATTTTGCTAATAAAATCCACATCTTTCTCAGCAACAAAAAAATTCCCGTCGGTGCCGGGTGCGCCAATGCCCTTCGCTGTAAGAAAGAGTTTGTCCGCACCTGCCTCCTCTGCCAACTGCACGACATAATTCTGGATACCGATACCAAAGCTCAGCAGTGCAAAAATTGCAGTTATACCAACTAAAACGGATAGCACTGTAAGCCAGCTACGCAACTTTCGATGAATCACGTGCTGCACGGAATAAATGATAATTGCTGGGTTCATGTGCGTAGTGCCTCAACTGGTTGCATCCGCGAGGCCTGTACTGCGGGCAACAATCCAGACAGTGTCCCCAGAACAAAGGAAAAGAGGAGAGCTCCTAAAATAAGAGTCCAGCTCACCTGTGCCTGAATTAATTCTGTTCCTAAGACCAGCCGTCCGAAAGCTGCCAATCCGTACGCCATGATTAAACCAAGTACAATGCCGATAATGCCCCCTGCAGCGCCCAGCAACCCAGACTCAAGAAAAAAAAGCGAGAATATCGTTGAATTTTTGGCGCCGACTGATTTCATAATCCCAATCTGTCGTGTTCGCTCAACAACACTGGTGTACATTGTATTCATGATGCCGATGCCGCCAACAAAAAGTGATATTGCAGCAATGATACTCACAAAAAGTTGGACAGCAAATAATGTTGAATCCAGACTTTCGAGAATGGATTGTGGACTTTCTACAGTAAAATCTTCCTCACCCTCTTTGACATCTCGTTCTTTACGCAGCAATTGTTCAATATCCTCTTTGAGTCGT
>DATEAE010000019.1:0-6077 GCA_035288505.1 Candidatus Nanoarchaeia archaeon | reverse complement strand
AAAGTTTTATCGCAACAGGTTTTGTGCCTTCACGACATCTTGCGCGTATCACAAAAGAACTGGAACAGGCAACACGCAAACGAGTTACGATTGAAGAACTGCATGTTGAACATGATGAAGCGGTTCCTGTGCATTTAGCGAACAAAAAAACAGTACGAAATTTTGAGGTTCTTACGAAACTGTATGAGCTTCCGAGCTATTTTGAAGCAGACCCAACGTCATTGCTTTTTATTACGTTTCCGTTGTTCTTTGGCATCATGTTAGGCGATGTCGGCTACGGTTTCGTTACTCTTGCGCTTTTTTTGTTTTTGCGAAAAAGGAAGTCGGACATCAAAGCGTGGTGTAATGTACTGATTTACGCAAGCATTGTTTCAATCCTTTTTGGATTTGTGTATGGCGAATATTTCGGCTTTGAATCGGTTAGTGTGGAAACCGGAACTGCGCTGTGCAAACGTGGGTTGTGCCTTTCAAAAGAAATCGTTGAAGCGCATGGCGCATTAGAAGTTGTTTACACTTTTCCTCGACTTCTTAATCGGGTGCATGGAAATGTTGTGATTGGTGGTCTTGAACTGCCGAGCATTATGGCTTTTAGTATTTTTATTGGAGCATTGCATGTCAATCTTGGTCTGCTCATCGGTTTTTACAATGTCTGGAAAGCACATGGGTTAAAGCTTGCTGTTCTTGAAAAGCTGAGCTGGATTGTTCTTGAGTTAGGTCTTGTTGTCCTCGTTTTGAGTTTATCTTCAATGATTCCTGTTCACTGGATTGTTGGAACGCTTATCATGATTGCTTCTGTCATCGGTCTTTATCTTGGCGAAGGAGCAAAAGGTCTTGTTGAAATTCCTGCGCTGTTCAGCAACATGCTGAGCTACATGCGTCTTGGTGCAGTTGGCTTAGCATCTGTAGGGCTAGCTGTTGTTGTCAATGAAAATCTCGCGCTTCCTATGTTCGAAAAAGGAGGTTTTTTCATCATCGGTGGAATGCTTATCATGCTTGTTGGTCATGGAATTAATATTGCATTAGGAGTGATTGGTCCATTTCTTCACAGTGTCAGACTTCATTATGTCGAATGCTTCTCCAAATTTTTTCATGGTGGAGGAATAGAGTATATTCCGTTTGGCAAGAAAGCACAAACGGGAGGTGAACTATAATGGCAGAAGTTGGTTTAATCGCGATAGGAGCGTCCATTGCAATAGCTACAAGCGCTTTTGCGACTGCATGGGCAGAATCAAAAATTGGTGTTGCGGCAGTTGGTGCAATGGCAGAAAAAGAACAGTTGTTCGGAAAAGGATTGATTTTAACAGTCATTCCCGAAACGATTGTCATCTTTGGGTTAGTCGTAGCAATCCTCATCATCGGGCTTGCAGGATAAACTATGGGTATCGAAGAAGTAAAGCATCATATCGGCGAAGAAGCGAAACAGAAAGCGAAGCTTCTAATGAACGAGGCAGATGCCGAAGCAAAGCGTATTCAGCAACAAACAACACAGCAACTCAAAGAGTACAAAGAACAACAGAAAGCACACGCAGCACAGGTTGTTGAGGTCGCGAAGAAAAAAGAATTGGCGTCAGCTGAATTTGAAGGAAAGCGTCTTGTTCTTGACAAGAAGAAAGCAATGATTACTGCTGCAGTGGACGAAACGAAAAAGAAACTTGATGAAATGAAAACTGCAGAACGCAAGCACATTATTGAAAAGCTTTTGCGTCGTGCGCAGCGTGAACTTGATGTTCATTCTGTTGTTGTGAATACAGAGGATGTGTCTCTTGTTACTTTGTCCGGCGTTACTGTTCGTGCAAGCGGTATCAGTGGCGGCTTGATTGCGGAAAACAAATCCGAAACTATCAGCATCGACCTGAGCTTTGATACTCTACTTGAAGAGACAAAGCAGCGTCATCTCAACGAGTTAAGTGAGGTCTTATTCCGATGAAATTCAAAAAGCTGCGGCTTGGTTTTTATCCCTACGCATTCGCACGAGTGAGTGTGATGAAAAGTGACCTTATTACTGGTGAGATGTGGGAACAATATCTTAAAATGGGTCCGCAGGAGATACTTCGCAGTATTGTTGATAAGTCCTACAAAGAAATTTCTGAAGTTGCAAATACAAAAGATACAGCTGCTCTTGAAATGGCACTCAACAAAAGCATGATGAACAGCTTTCGCAAGCTGCATCGCATCTCCGATGAAAAACTGCAGAAAGTCATTGAACTTTACGCACAGCGATATGACATCGAAAATGTTAAAACTATTATTCGCGGAAAAATTGCAGGCATACCTTCTGCAGACGTTGAACAGCTGTTGTTGCCGTCCCTCAATTACTCTCATTCGTTTTTTATCGAGTTAATGAAAAAAGAGACGCCTCAAGACATTCTTGATACTACCTCTTTTTCCGTTGAGACGAGAACATTACGTGAACTGTCTGACTTCGAACATGTGCTTGACACCTATTATATGAAAATGCTGCTTGCGTTCAGTGATGCGCTGTGCGGGCAGGGTAAAGCATTCAGTAATTTTATCACTACTGAAGTTATGCATCTTAACCTTAAGATTATCATGCGGTCATTGCGCGAAGGCAAACCTTCTGATGAACTTCTGATTCAACCTACTTCTGATGTTCTATCCTTTGCAGGCAGTTCGAGTATTGAAGAATTTGCGCGTGCGCTACACAAAAAAAGAATAATAGAAACGATGCCTTCGGGAGAGGTCTATGCAGACCTTGAGATTGCACTTGATAATGCATTGCTCAGAAAAGAATCGTTGCTCATGCATCAACATCCGTTAACGGTCAATGTGATGCTCGGTTTTATGCTCCTCAAAGAAATTGAAGTGAAAAATCTCAAAATTGTATTGAAAGGAAAATTGTTTGGCTTACCATCACAAGATATTGAACGGCTGGTGGTCGCATCATGAACATCGCAGCTCTTGGTTCATCGGTCTTTACACTCGGCTTCAGGCTTGCAGGTGTGCGACACGTTAGCGAAAATGTTTCTGACATGGACACATTGCTACGCGATGATAATCTCGGCATTATCATTACTGATACAGCGACGTTTGACGCGCTTGATGAGCACACAAAAGAAGATGCGCTTCGTTCCATCAAGCCGGTTGTTGTTGTCGTTTCTGACCAGCCTCAGGAAGAATTACGAAAAATGATAATACGCTCGATTGGCGTCGATTTAATGAAAGGTGATACTCCATGAAAGGAACTATTTATAGAATTGCAGGTCCGGTTGTTATGGTCAAAGGAATGGACGCACGTATGTATGATGTCATTCGTGTCGGTACACAAAAACTCATGGGAGAAGTCATTAAAATCGACGGCGAGCTTGTGACTGTTCAAGTGTATGAAGAAACATCTGGAATTAAACCAGGCGAGCCTGCAGAGAATACCGGCGAACAGTTATCCGCTGAGCTGGGACCGGGATTATTGCGCTCTATTTATGATGGAATCCAACGACCGCTGGATGTGCTGAAAGAGAAGATGGGCGATTTTATTGACAGAGGAGTTACGGCTCCTGGTCTGGACAGAAAGAAAAAATGGACGTTTAAGCCCGTTGCCAAAAAAGGCGATAAGGTTTCTGTTGGAAGTATCATCGGTGAAGTTGAAGAAACCAAAGGATTTGTTCATCGTATTTTATGTCCTGAACGTTTGTCCGGCGTCATCAAAACAATTAAAGCAGGCGAGTTCACGGTTGAAGAACCGGTCTGTGTGTTAAGTGATGGCCAAGAAATACAAATGATGCAGCGATGGCCAGTACGAAAAGCGCGCAGTGTCAAGAAGAAACTCGCGCCAGACATGCCATTGATTACCGGACAGCGTGTTTTTGATGTGTTCTTTCCATTGGCAAAAGGCGGAACGGCAGCAATTCCGGGGCCGTTCGGAGCCGGCAAAACGGTCTCACAGCAGCAACTCGCAAAATGGTGCAATGCAGACATCATCGTTTACGTCGGTTGCGGCGAGCGCGGCAATGAAATGACAGAAGTTTTAACAGAATTTCCGCATCTGAAAGATCCGCGTTCAGGTTTGCCCTTAATGAACAGAACAGTGTTGATTGCAAATACCAGCAACATGCCGGTTGCGGCACGTGAAGCCAGCATTTATACAGGTGTAACTATCGCTGAATACTTCCGCGACATGGGATATGATGTTGCTATCATGGCCGATAGCACGAGCAGATGGGCAGAAGCAATGCGAGAAATCTCATCACGGCTTGAAGAAATGCCTGGCGAGGAAGGCTATCCTGCATATCTTGCGACACGGCTTGCAGAATTTTATGAACGTGCTGGACCTGTCATCAATCACAGCGGTAGTAAAGGTTCATTGTCAATTATCGGTGCAGTATCGCCGCCAGGCGGAGACTTTTCTGAACCAGTCACACAAAATACGTTGCGTGTCACAAAAACTTTTTGGGCTCTTGATGCAAAGCTCGCACAACGCAGGCATTTTCCCAGCATTAACTGGCTCACATCGTATTCATTATATCTCGATGCGCTTGAGCCCTGGTTTGCGCAAAACGTCGCAAGCGAATGGCGCACGCTCGTCAGCAGGATGATGAATTATCTTCAAGAAGAAGAAAAATTGTTGGAAATTGTGCAGCTTGTCGGTTCTGATGCATTACCTGAAAAGCAACAACTTGTTCTTGAAGTGAGCAGATTAATCCGTGAATTCTTATTGCAGCAGAATGCGTTTCACGAGATTGATACCTACAGTCCGCCGAAGAAAAGCTATCTGATGATTACAACGGTGTTGCTCTATGCGGATGCAGCGACAAAAGCTTTGGAGCAAGGCGTGCGCATCAAATCACTTCTGGACGTTAAATCAAAAGACCGCATCGGCGAGGCAAAGTTCGAACAAAACTATGAAAAGCTTCTCAATGATATCAAGAAGCAAATTGAATCAGAAATTGAAACTCTTGCAAAAGGTGAACGAAGATGAAGCAGTACAAAACAATTTCACGCATCGCAGGTCCATTAGTGTTTGTCGAAAAGACAGAACCTGTCGGATATGGTACTCTTGTCACCATTCAACTCCCCAATGGCGAGAAGCGTAACGGGCAAGTTCTCGATACCAGTGATGATATTGTCGTCGTTCAAGTTTTTGAAGGAACCAGTGGAATAGACCGAAACTGTAAAGTGACTTTCCTCGGTGAACCTATCAAACTGTCAGTTGCGAAAGACATGTTGGGCAGAATATTTGACGGCGCAGGCAAGCCTCTTGATGGCGGCGCTGAAGTCATTCCTGAAAAACGTATGGATATCATCGGTAGTGCAATCAATCCGTATGCACGTGCGCAACCCAGTGATTTTATTCAAACGGGCATCAGCACTATTGATGAAATGAACACGCTTGTGCGCGGACAGAAACTGCCTATCTTCTCGGGTTCGGGACTGCCCCATAACGAGATTGCGTTACAAATTGCACGACAGGCGAAAGTTGTCAATCAGAAACAGGATTTCGTTGTCGTATTTGCAGCTATGGGCATCACCAATGAAGAAGCACAGCACTTCATGCGCGATTTTGAAGAAACCGGCGCACTGAAACGAAGCATTGTTTTCTTGAATCTGGCGGACGATCCGGCAGTTGAACGTTTGATTACGCCACGTATGGCATTAACCGCAGCAGAATACTTCGCGTATGAACACAATGCACATGTGCTTGTTATATTAACGGACATGACGAATTACTGTGAAAGCCTGCGTGAAATCGGCGCAGCACGTGAAGAAGTGCCCGGCAGGCGTGGATATCCGGGATATATGTACACTGACTTGGCGATGATTTATGAGCGTGCAGGTCTGATTGCAGGCAGGAAAGGCTCTGTCACGCAGATTCCTATTCTGACAATGGTCGGTGATGACATTACTCATCCCATTCCGGATTTAACTGGTTATATTACCGAAGGACAGATTGTGTTGAGCAGGGAATTGCATCGCAAAGGAATTTATCCTCCTATTGATGTGTTGCCTTCACTTTCGAGATTGATGAACTTGGGCATTGGGCCGAAGAAAACAAGAGACGACCATAAAGACGTGTCGAATCAGTTGTATGCAAGCTACGCGGAAGGTCGCGATTTGCGTGGACT
>DATEAE010000018.1:0-14980 GCA_035288505.1 Candidatus Nanoarchaeia archaeon | reverse complement strand
TCCCTTACTCGTGAAACTTATTTCAAAAAATCGTGTTGTCATTGTTCACGGTTCAGGCCCACAAGCAGGCATGTTGCAGCAGGTAACACATCAACCGCTTGATGTTATCGACGCAGAAATTCAGGGACAGCTGGGTTATATTATCGAACAAGAGTTGCTTTCTGAAATGCAGCGTCAGCGTGTGCGCAAAGAAGTAGTTACCCTTGTCACTCGTGTTGTTGTTGATAGGCACGATGCAGCGTTTCGTCATCCAACCAAACCCGTTGGCATGTTTTATACGAAAGCACAAGCTGTGAAACTTCAGAAGAAAAGTATGATTGTGAAAGAAGATGCTGGACGAGGATATCGTCGTGTTGTTGCAAGTCCAGTTCCAAAAAAAATCATTGAAGGTCCTGTTATTGTTGATTTGGTCCAGAAAAATGTTGTTGTCATCGCTGCAGGTGGTGGTGGAATTCCTGTGAGTTATCACGGAAATAAGTTGCAGGGCGAAGCCGCAGTGATTGACAAAGATTTAGCCGCAAGTTTGGTTGCACGCACGATAAAAGCAGAGTTGCTGCTCATTATTACCAGCGTTCCTTTTGTTTATCTCAATTTTCATCAAAAGAACCAAAAAGCGCTGCGAAAGATACATTTAAAAGACGCAAAAAAATACCTCCGCCAAGTACATTTTGCAGAGGGAAGCATGGCGCCAAAGATGCGGGCAGCTGTTGACTTTCTGCAGCACGGAGGAAAAAAAGTGGTGATACGTGGGATAGCAAGTGCTGGCACTACGATTATTCGATGAGAATTATTATCTCGGGTGCGGGTGGACGTGACTTTCATAATTATCTTGTTTATTTTAAAGGCAGGCACGACGTTGTTGCGTTTACCGCAGCACAGATTCCGGGCATTGAAAAGCGTGTGTTTCCAAAACAGCTAGCTCGCGGGAAAGATATTCCTATCTATGCAGAAAAATTGCTTCCTGAACTCATTAAAAAATTGCGCGTTGATGCTGTGTATCTCTCGTATTCTGATTTACCTCATCAGTTTGTTATGGAGTTTGCATCGAAAGTTCTTGCTGCAGGGGCACAGTTTGGTTTGTTGGGGACAAAAGACACTTATGTCACATCGAAAAAACCGGTCATCGCCGTTTGTGCAGTTCGCACCGGCTCAGGAAAGAGCCAGACGTCACGAGCCATCGCAGAAATCTACCGGAAGCATGGACTGCGTGTTGTTGGTGTGCGTCATGCAATGCCGTACGGGAATTTGCTGAAGCAAACCTGTCAGCGTTTTGCAACAGTTGAAGATTTTAAGAAGCATCAAACGACTATCGAGGAAGAAGAGGAATATCAGCCGTGGATAGACCACGGATTTGTTGTCTATGCCGGATTCGATTACAAAAAAATTGTTCACCAAGCGGAAAAAGAAGCAGATGTCCTTATCTTCGATGGCGGCAACAATGACATCTCTTTTTTGAAACCTGACTTACTTGTTGTTGTTGCTGACCCTCATCGCCCTGGTCATGAACTGACGTATTATCCTGGTCATGTCAATTTTTTGCTTGCTGATGTCATTGTCATCAACAAAGTTGACAGTGCGCCGTTGGCTGCGGTAAAACTTGTGGAACAGCACGCGCGACAGTATAACAAACATGCACCGGTCATTCGTGCACGCTCAGATGTGATTGTTGAGCATCCTGAACTCATCAAAGGCAAACGATGTGCTGTAGTGGGTGATGGTCCAACGCTTTCACATGGCGGTATGAGTTTCGGCGCAGGAACACTTGCAGTGAAGCAGTATGGCGGCAAGCTCGTGTATGCGCGACCGTATGCAGTTGGTCACATCAAAAAGACATTTGAAAAGTTCTCGCATCTCGCTCATGAAATCCCTGCAATGGGCTATGACGCGCGTGAGCTGAAAGATTTGGAAAAAACGATTAACCATGTTCCCTGTGATGTTGTCATTGATGGAACGCCTGCAGATTTGGGTCGTGTGCTTCATCTTCGAAAGCCGCTGATTAGTGTTCGTTATGAACTCGGCAAAGATGCAGTAAAAAAGCTTGAGAACATTCTGAAAAGACGAAAACTCCTATGAAACATTTGCTGACGCTTGCTGATTGGACATCGGAAGAGCTCATGAAAGTTATTGCTCTCGCATTGCGCATGAAAGCAAAACCTCGAAAATACGAGCGTGTTCTCGATGGGAAACGATTGTTGATGCTCTTTGCGAAGCCAAGTTTGCGAACACGGCTCAGTTTTGAAGCTGCAATGCTTGAACTCGGTGGTCATGCTATCTTTTATGATATCGCAACCAGTCCAATGGGCAAAAAAGAAACTGTGAAAGATACGGCACGCGTTTCTTCTCTCTATGTTGATGCCATCATGGCGCGGCTGTTTGAGCACGAGACCATTGAGGAGCTTGCTCGTTATGCTACTGTTCCGGTTATCAATGGATTGACGGACAGTCATCATCCGTGTCAGGCGCTTGGTGATTTTATGACTATCTGGGAATTGTTCGGTCGGTTTGATGTTCATCTTACGTACATGGGCGATGCGAATAACAATGTGACACATTCGTTGATGCTCGCGAGTGAAAAGCTTGGTGCGCATATGACCGTTGCTTGTCCGGTGTCGCATGAGTTTCTGCCAGCAAAAGAAGTTATGCGACAGACCAATGCTCGTATTGTTGGCGTGAAAGAGCTAAAAAAAGCTGATGTTGTTTATACTGATACGTGGCAGAGCTATCAGATTCCAGACAAAGCAATGGCACGGCGTCGTCGGATGCTTCGACCGTATCAAGTGAATGCGAAAAGTTTTTCTTCGAAAGCATACTTCATGCATTGTCTTCCTGCAAAACGTGGGGAAGAAGTTACTGCTGATATTATCGATGGAACACGAAGTGTTGTACTGCGACAAGCGGAAAACAGAAAGCATATTGAGAAAGCTATTCTCGCAACGCTTCTGGGGGCTGTATGAAACCGATGATTATCCGTGAAGTTGAAGGGGGAAAACGTATTGCATTTGTCAGCAGGCAAGCCTTTATCGATTTAGTCATCAGCGCACTTGAAGTGTACAAAAAAGAAGCCTTCGGGTTGCTTATCGGCAGAACTGAAGGTTCGCAGTACTTCATTTCTGATATCATCCCCTATCAATCTGCGCAGCGTAGCTATGAATGGGTGAACATGTCCTCGCAGCGGATTAACCGAATTAATTTTGCACTGGGACATTTGACCAATCACGAAGTCATCGGTGATTATCATTCCCATCCTCAGGGACCGGACAAATTGAGCGCGACGGATGTCAGCGATTTATTCAAAGGTGCGCGACGGCTTACCTGCCTGCTCAGTGTTTATAAGAAAAAATCGTGCGAGCCATGGAGACATGAAGATTATAGCATCATGGGAAGCATCGGTGGCAGATATTTTGTGCGACTGATGGCGTATGAAGTTGACCGGAAAAGAGGCATCATTCATCGCATCAATGTGGTTTGTCCGTATATGAAACGGGTGAACAAAGCGAAATTGTTTAAAACGAGAGTGAAAAAATAGTTAATCGAATTGTGATTACGATAGGACGAAAAAAATTAAACGTACGTTCGAAGTTTGGTATTGTTTATTAATAGAAATAATTAAATATTTGAACGAATTTACATTTTTGTGGATTTTTCAACCCGAAATAAGAAAGTTGCTCAAGCACGATGGCAGAAAGCTCTTGCATGTGAGGTAGCGCTTATTCCAACAGATCACAAAGCAATTTTAGTCAGGGCATCTTTGTGTGGTTTTCTTGCAGGAGACGGAAGTGTCAGCGTGCGCTTAGAAAAGAAATATCTTAGATACGATTTGCGATTTTTTCCAGATGACGCAAAGATGCTCGCAGAATACACTGATGCACTCTTCTATCTGTATCGTAAGCGTCCACACGTAACAAAAGAGGGTAAACTTCACAATGTTGTTATCACTTCCCGTACGATTGTAGAGGACATTCTTAAGGTAGCACAATTTGGAATAAAGACCTGGACACTCCCAATTTCCTTGTTTTCTGTACCAGGTGCAAAGGAGATGTGGCTTCGTGCATTCTTCTCTGCTGAAGGCTATGTTGGCAAAAATGCAATTAAAGTGCAGACTGTCAATGAATTGGGCATGCAGGCGGTATCATCACTCCTGAGAAAAGTTGGGATTGCACATGGATGCTATATTTATCATCCCAAAAAACCAAATCATTCTACGGTTTACATTATCATGATTTCAAACCTAATCGGAAGAAAGAATTTTTTAGATAAAATCGGTTTTGCTCACGAACGAAAGGAATTAACTTTACGAAAAACATTAGGTTTATAAAATTATCAATGTGACGTTGTTTATGCCGCCGTGGCACAACCTGGTACTCATCAGGGCAGGAAAATGCGCGGGACTGGAAATCCCGTTCCCGAAAGGGTTTCCCAGTTCAAATCTGGGCGGCGGCGTTTTCTACTACTCATTGATGATAACTTTAAATAATGGTCAATTCCAGCTTTAAAATTATGAAGTTAGAACGCATGGTTGAAATGCCTGAATGGCTTGACACTCTGAAAAAAGAAGAACATAGAGTATACACTATGACTTCTGAGGAGTTGTCTCGGTATTGTGTTTTTCCCAAAAATGTAGGAGAGCTGTCAAAGTTTATCAAAAGCCTTCGTGTTGATAACAATTTCTCTCGGGCACGCGCTCCTTTTATTAAAAATCTTCGTGCAATTGTTGGCGACTTGTTCGCACGATATACTCCCAAAGATGTAGCCTGTCTGGAGTTTGGACCTGGGCCTGTTGCGTATGCCGCAAACCATGTCCTGCCTCTTGAAGAAATCGCTTTGCTTTCAATGGTTGAAGGCTCAGAACTCTATCATCGCAAAATCAGACACAAGGCACAGGCTAAAAGATGGAAGCTTTATCATGCTGATTTTCATACATTCGACCTTTATCATCAATTTGATGTTGTTTTCGGTCTGAGTGCGTTGGACTCGACTGAATTCCCTTATGACGTGATGATTACTGTAGCTAAACATCTGAAAAAAGATGGTGTCGGAATATTTGTGCAAGATGTATTTCCTTGTCCTGTTGCTATACTCGGTCAAGAATATTTGCATGGCAACAATCCAATCACTTTTGCATCAGAAGCATCATGTCCTGAGGAAATCTATCAAGAGTGTTTGCTTTGGGTTGTACGAGATGGACGTGAAATTGCATCGACAGTATATCTTCAGCAGTCCCTGAAAGAAGCTGCCCAAAAAGCAGGCCTTACTCTTGTTGAACACGGTATCATCTGTGCATCAGAACAAATAACTCGATCCGATGCGACAAAACGTCTTGCTCGAAAACTTCCGACAGCGTTAAATCACGTTGGAAATTATTTTGTTGATACTGTTGGTCGTGATGAACGAATACCACCCGATTATGTTGAAATGGCTTACTCTGCTGACGTCCTTGTTCTGAAAAAATAACATTGTTACGGTTAATTTTAAATAGTGTGTTCGTTTCATCATCACCATGAAAAAGAGGGAAGAAGAGCAATCAATAAAGCGAGGAGCACACCACGTTGAAGCTCGTTTGGTTGACATGGCGCAAATCAAGTCTGACATCCAGCATTCTCTTTTTCATGCAAAGAAAACAGCACAAGTGTCAAATGAGCGTTTTCTTTTTACAGAAGTTCCCGGGTTTGACGCGCTTCTTGATCAAGGTATTCCACGGGGAAGTTCTATTGTTGTTGCTGGTGGTGCAGGTTCGGGAAAGACAATATTTTGTCTCCAGACACTGTATGCGCGTGCCATAAAAGGTGAGAAATGTTTATACATGAGTTTTGAGGAAAGCGAGGAAAAGCTTATTCGACACATGCAGGATTTCGGCTGGGATGGGCCTGCACTCATCAAAAAAGGACTGCTTGTCGTGAAGCGGTTCAATCCGTTTGACATTACGCGCAGTGTGGATGCACTTCTCATGCGCGCAAAAGGTGAGTTGCTCATTGATATTGAGCCCATTGTTTTTCCTGAAAATTATAAACCTAACTTCATCGTGATTGATTCACTCACTGCAATCGATTCTGCGTTTACCGGCAAGGAAGATTCTTACAGGATTTATATCGAACAGCTCTTCCGGTTTCTTGAAGAGTCTAAAGCGACTTCTTTTCTTATCACTGAGACTGAACAAGTGCCCAAAATATTTAGCCAAAGCGGCGTGGAAGAATTTCTTGCGGATGGTGTCTTTGTTCTGTATGCAATTAAACGTGGCAACGTCAGAGAAAGTGCCATTGAGGTTCTGAAATTGCGTGGTGCGAAGCATCAGAAAAAAATTGTTGCAATGACAATCGGCGACCGGGGCATCGAAGTCTATCCCGAACAGGAAGTATTTGGGGGCGTTGATTGATGGATTTATCTGAACTCAGGACTATTTCAGAAGGGATGGTCGTGCTCACTATTTTGCCCGCACAACATCGTAAAGTAGTCAACTGCGAAATCCTGAAGATGCTGACTGAGGAACACGGACATCATGGTGCGTATGTGAGTTTAAATCAACCCTATCACAATCTGATTGCTGATTTTGGAAAATCGGGCATTAATCATGGCAAAGTGTTTTTCATCGACTGCGTGAGCGAGCAAGGTACTGAAGCTGACAATGTTATTTATCTGCAGGGGTTTGAAAGCCTTACTCATCTGTCACTCGCTTTGGAGCATATTTACACAAACTCCGACATGGCCTTCATTTTTCTAGATTCCATTGATGCGCTTACCATTTATCATAAAACTGACCTTGTGTTGCAGTTCTGCCGTTCGCTTATTGAGCGTGTTCGCGAACACTCGAAAAAAGGTATCATGATTGGTCTGCGGGAAGATATAGACCATCACATCATCGATGAGCTGTCGTTGGTGTGTGACAAAGTGATTGATATGTCAACACCGCTCAATAAAATATGAATCACGTGGTTTTTGAAAGTTCCATTAGTTATGCACTTTACTATAATAATGCCAAAATATGCCTATATAGATAATCGTTGTAATGATTGCGATGATATACTTTATTATCAGCGGCGGTTGTGCAATCATCATCGCGTAAATCAAAGCAATGACGTTTGCGATGAGGTAAATGATGAACAATAGCAAGCTCACACCGTTTGTGTCTTTTGATTTTATTGTCTTGATTATTTGAGGTATGACCATCACCGAAAATAAAAAAGTGGCAATCCACCCCAATATCTGAGCAATGTCCATGTTGTGACGCGAATCCTGTTTTTAATAAACTTTTCTCTTTGATGTACGCCGTTCTCAAAAAAGCAAAACGTTTTTATAATCAAGAAGAATGGTTCATTTATGTCAAAGAGGATGTTCAAACCGAGCACTATTTATCTCTCTGTCCTGGCAAACGATCACTATACTGAATCGCTTCTTGAAGTTGTGCGTGTTCTTCAGAATAAGACAACATGTTTTGTTACTTTGAACAAGCCTGCATTCGAATTAGAACACTCGTTCAGGATTCATCATGTTTTGCCGCGCAACATCTTTTTTGTCGACACAGTGACATCGGGCATGGGACGCAAAGAAGACATGAAAAATGTCCTGTATGTTTCGAGTCCGCGTGCGTTCACTGAATTAAGCATTGCTATCAGTGAAATTTTGAGGTCGGGAAAATTTGACTGTATCGTCTTTGATTCGTTGTCAACATTGTCCATCTATGATGCTCAGGGTGCTGAACAGTTAGTCTCATCATTGATTCAAAAAACGCGCGCAGGACGAACGCTTGGCGTTTTCACGTGCCTTCAGGGCGATATGAGCAATGATTTGATACAGAAGTCATGTATGTATGTCGATGAAGTTGTGCATTTTGATGATGTTCATCCAATCTTACAACAACATGCCTCCCATGTTCGAACTGTGGTTACTGTAATCGGTGGCATTGCTTTGCTTGGTATCATCAGCAGCTTTTATGGATTGAGCTCCCCAACGGGAGCTGTGTTCGGTGTTGATGCGTTGCCTCTCCCTTCGTTTGTGCTGTCGCTTCTTGTTTTAGTTGGATCAATTGGCATTGGCGTGTTCGGTTATTATGTTCATCGGAAAGTGCAAATACAACCACGTCTTGTTATGGCATCTGCCCGTGTGAAAAAAAATGCTGAGCAGCTGCGTTCAAAGTTCAGGAAGCGTATTCAGGACTGGCTAAAGAATCATCCGTATTTGTTTTGAATTCTCGACATAAAGCTTATAATTCAGCTCTAGAAAAATGTGATTATGACACGTTTAACGCTTCATACTGCTGATGATGTGCGAGCGTTTATTGAGAATCGAAGGATTGATTATCCTTTGTCGGGACCGCAGCTCGCAACTCGTGCTCATTGTAGTCGTCAAACCGTCTATTTCCTCGAAAGACAGCACAGCCTTCCAAGGACAGATACCCTTGATGCGTTATTCACTGCTCTTGACGTTTCGTATCAGTATCTCCCTTCCGATAATGTCGAACCTATTGCATCATCTTCACAGCAGTTAGGCGAAAGGCTTCGAAATTTGATGAACTATTTTGAGCTGTCTGATGTTATATTTGGGTGGCAGCTTGGGATTAGCGATGCAGCTGTTCGAAAGCGTGAACGAGAAACATCCTGGCGTTTTGAAAGCCTTTATTGTATTGCAATGGCTTTGAATGTTCCACCAATCAGTGTTGAGTATTGACAATCTCACTCTTCCTTTTCTTTTTTCTTCTTAAAACTGCGAATATTAGTATCTATTATTTGTATTAAATATTAATTATTACTATTACTCACTAAAATAGGAATATTTATAAATAAAATTTGCTTTCTTCGGTGTGTCATGACTAAAAAGGGGATAGACAAACGTATTCTCAGCTATATTCGTGAATCTCAACGGCCTGTATCTACACGCGACATCTCTGGGAAACTTGGCATTGCATGGCATACTGCTGATAGATATTGTCTCAAGCTGCAACTGAAAGGAGCGGTGAACTGTTTCACCATTGGTAAAGCAACTGCGTGGTTTGTCAAATGAATACTGCGAAATATGTCGGACTGTGTATGCTGTTGCTTCTTACTGTTTCATTCGTCGAAGGAAGCTCAATCAGTTCCGGTATTGTGCATGGCATTTCTGCGTACAGTGAACTTAACATTGCTACACCACGTTTCAGATTGTGGAACGGCTCAACCAATAATTTTACGGCTGAGCAAAGCGCGCAATCTGTCGGTGTCGATGGCTCTGCTGATATTTCATGGATTGTGCTTCGACCGAATCATGAACGTGATGAAATTGTCATGGGGACGCTCGACCAAGATAATGATGTTAATGTTCAGCTCATGAACTCAACACAACAATGGGGCAACCTTCTTGAGGTAAGCACTGATGTAAGCAATTCGGCTTTTAGAGCATTCGATATTGCAATAGAAGACGTGTCCGGTGATGTGCTGGTTGTCTATGAAAATAGCAGTGCCGCAACTAATAATGGCGTTGCCTATCGTATCTGGAATGGTACATCATTTAGTTCGGAATATTCAATAACCACACTGCTTGCTAATAGTCCTCTTCGTTGGATACAGCTCACTCCACGCGCTGGTTCAAACGACATTATGGCGTTGTTCCACAATAATGCAGGCGACTTATATGCAGCGCTTTGGAACGGTACGAATTTTGAGGTTGAACTAAATCTTACATTGTCCACATCAACAGCGTCAAATACAGAAGAACACTTTGCCTTTGCATGGGAGCAGGGTAACCAGGGACTTGTGGCATATGGTGCAGGAAACGATTTCGTTTATAGGACATTCTCTCTTACTGCACCGTACTGGAGTAATGAAGCGACTATCGCTCTCGGAAATGCGTTGCACAGCGTACGGCTTTGTTCAGAGAGCAGCTCTGATTACATCGGCATTATCATGCAGGACGGTGGCAATGATGTTAATGTGCGCATGTGGGATGGCACTCAAATTCTTGCCAGTGCACCGACAGAAGACGCGCAGACAGAACCAGGTGGCGCTGACACGACCAATATTGATTGTGTCTGGCTCAATAGCTCAACCGCCCTTTTCTCTTTTGTCGATTTTAATGCGCTTGAAGCAGATTATTTCAATTTTACGAAGACAAATTCATGGAGCACGAGCGATTTAGCTGCTACTGCAACTACCATGAGCTTTGCCAGTGATGACATTGCTTCTCTACGTATGAAAAAACATCCAGTGACTGATCAAATACTTCTCGTTGCATCTGACATAGCTGAAGATATTTCTGTTATTCGCTGGAATGGTATCGCCTTCACAGGTATCGGAGAGTCTCCTCTTGAACTGAATACCGAAGTGCTGAACGGTGATCAGGAAGGCGCTTTATTTGCCTGGGATAATTTCGACCCTGTTCCAAATGTAACAAACATTACTCCCAACGGCATCAATTTTGAAATCAACCAAGTCATCAATCTCAGTGTCAATGTTACCGACAATCTGAATGTCTCTGCAGTAATCGCGAATATTACGCTACCCAATGGAACAGTACGACAGGTTACTCTGGTGAATGTCTCTGCCGCCCGTTACAATGCTACTTTCGATGTCACCAATCTTAACGGATTTTATACGCTCCTGATTGTTGCGAACGATAGCAGCTTGCATCAGAATTTCAACAATTCTCAATCTGTCACTTTTACTGTTGGTGATGCAATTGTTCCTAATGTTACTAATATTACTACACGTGGTACGTCTCAATTCGAGCAAAATGCAATTGTTAACATCACTGCAAATGTCACCGATGAAATAGCAGTAAGCGTTGTCACTGCAAATATCACTGCGCCCAATGGTTCAATTTTCCAGCTCACCTTACGAAATGATACCAATATCACAAAAAAATTTAATGCATCATTCTATGATACAGCGACCATCGGGACATATACTATCAGAATTTTCGCAAATGATTCCTCAAACAATATCAATAACACACAGACCAGTACTTTCGTTGTTGGCGATATTGTTTTTCCTTTGGTTACCAATGTGTTGCCTGCCAGCGGCTCTAATTTTAGTGATTATGATATTGTCAACATCAGCGCAAATGTAAGCGACGATAGACTTGTTTCAGTTGTTCAGGTAAATATAACTCTGCCCAATGGAACGGTACGACAGTATACACTTGGAAACATGAGTGCGCAGCGTTATAATATCACGTTTGATGTGACTAATCTTGTGGGTGTCTATACTGTGCGAATAATTGCGAATGATACGACAAACAATGTCAATTCATCTGAAACGACAAGCTTTACCATCGGCAATGCTGTTGCTCCGCTTGTTGTTCTTAATTATCCAGCAAATAATTCGAACCTATCTTCAACAAGCATCGCGTTTAACTTTACTGCAACTGATGATTCTCATGCGACGCTCAATTGCTCAATCACTATTAATTCTACTACGAATACAAGTAATTCCGCAGTTGTTAGCGGTCAGCAGACTCTCTTTAACATAACAGGCTTTGTCAATGCACACTATAACTGGAGTATCTCCTGCAATGATTCTATTCCTAATGTCAACCAAAGTTCGACGTTCCGTTTTGCTGTCGATACTGTTGCACCACAATTCAATAGCCTTGTGACGAGTCCAAGTGCTGCGGCTGACCTTGATCCAAACATCAATGTTACGGTGCTTGCAAACATCACTGATAATACAACAACGATTCATACGGTTATTCTTCAGCACAAGCTGAGCAATGAAAGTGATGACAGCTATGTCAATGTCACCATGACTTTTTGGACTGGAAGCCAATTATTCAATGCGTCTTTTAATGCGACAGTCAATGCAACGCACACTCTGCGGCTTTTTGCCAATGACAGCGCAGGAAATAAAGATGTGAGCAATACAATCTCTTTTGTTGTCGAATATGATCGCACGTGGACGAGAAGTCCGTCGGCATTTACGACCGTGAGTGCGTCGCTCAATGAAAATGTGTCCATCGGAAATCTTACTATCAATAATACAGGTGATATCGCGCTGTACTTTAATTTTACGTCAGACTCAAATCTCACACGTACCAACGAAACGGCCAATTTTAGTCTGGAACCTGGCGCAGTGAAAAGTTTGCGTGTTATGGACAACAGTACTGCTGCAGGTATCAAGACAATAAAGCTTAACATCAGTGTCAATGATACCCTTGCGAATCCACGTTCTGAGGCAGCGACGGGCACTATTGTTGTCGCACAGGGGCAGCCTATCTTCTTATCTGCTTTTACAACACCCTCAGGTGACACGCTGAGTGCAACACTCGGGGGTAATGTTGAATTTATTGGTCAACTCAAGAACATCGGTGAAGGAAATGCAACAAATGTAAGCTTTCAATTTTTAGTTCCGTCAGGTTGGACTATCACCTTCGGTTCTTTAGCTATTGCCTATGCTGAACTGAATTCGGGCGATACACAGGAAGAAACACTGAGAATGAGTATTCCAAGCAATGCGGATACGGGCACTTTTGCGGTGTACATCAATGCAACTGGTATCAATGCCTCCGGTGCGAATCTTACAACCAACAATTTGACGTTTGGCGATGTTGTTTTTGTTACGCTCAGTGCTGCATCTTCGGGTTTGGGAAGCGGTTCAGGAGGTGGAGGCAGTTCAGATTCTTCATCATCACCCGCAGCGTCTTCATCAGGTGGCGGCGGAGGCGGTGGTGGCAGTGTGTCGTTCAAGGCAGCTGGCGGTGTCAGCACCATTCTTCAAACATCTCAGAATGTGCGCGCAGTTCGCGGTTCGGGCGAAAGTGTTCCGGTTGTTGTCACAAACCTTTATGAAAATGCATTGATGAAAAATATTTATGTTCGTGCAGAAGGATTCTTGTCAGACTATGTTGTGATATCTGCTCCGATAAATCATGCAAAATTCCTGGAAAAAGAACTGAAAAAAGGTGATGTTGAACATGTATCTTCTTTCAGAGCGGGACAGCATACACTTACGGTTGATGATGTGTGGGATAGCGGCGTTCGCGTTACTCTTGCATCAACACCCCAGACTGTACTTGTTCCGATAGATAAAATCCGGTATGTTGATCTCACGGGTGACGGATACGGCGATGTTGCACTTGACGTTCTTGTCGTTAACGGGCGGCGAGCACTTCTGCGGCTTTATGAATTGCGCGACCTCTCACGGATTCAGTTGGCTTATGGCGAGCAGATTGATTTCTCGCTCGACATTACCGCGCCTGAGTATCTCAAACAGGATGACTTCAATTGTACGGTACGTATTGATGCGGAGCTTTATCCTGTAAATGAAACATCGGCCGGATTTACAAAGCGTCTCATCTCGGAAGTTCGGACATTCTTATTTAGTGTCGGTGCTGTTGGTGCGGAAGATGCGGAACTTCATCTCACTGAAGGACAGAATGCAGTTCAGGACATGCTCAACTCAGGATTCTCTGTAGGAATAGCACAGAATTTACTTGAGCGTGCGCGCGAGGCGCTTGCCAGCGGTGACTATGAACTCTCTGCTGCAACTATTCAGGAATTGATAACCCTTAAAGACGCGGCTTTTGATGCACATCAGCTGCTTCTTGGTCTGCAGCGCGACGTTGCACGCGCACAGTCGCAGTGGCTTGATGTTTCTCAAACAACCGATGCATTGCAGCTCGCAGTCGTTTCATTTGAGCGTGGCGATTTTACTCAAGCAGTAGAACGGGCGAGGACGGCGCAACTGCAGCTTGTCCTTGAAACAAAAGGTCGTGTTAATGTCTTGTGGTTCATTGTCACATACTGGTGGGCGTTGATTCTTGGAAGCATTGTTTCGCTTCTTGTTGCATTGACTCTGTATAGCCAGCTACTCATGAGTATTATCTCTCAGCGGTTGCGTAATCTTGATAGTGAAGAAAAGACCATCGGAAAACTGTTGCAGGAAACACAACAAAAGTATTTCGATATGAAGTTGCTGTCATCAGCACAGTATAAACGCTCGGTCGCATATTATGATGACCGGCTCACGAAGATACGACAAATACGAGCGAAGCTCAGACATCAGAGAAATGCACTTCTCACAACGCAGTCAAAACTCTCTGCACTGCTGAGAGAAAAGAATGATGTCAAGCGTTTGATGGCCGACAATCAGACTGATTATCTTGTCCGGAAGAAAATAAGTCGTACAAATTTTGTGCGAACGCATGACAGCTATGTCTCACGGCTTGCAGATATCGAACATGACGAAGCACTTCTTGAGCGGCATTTACTCGTTGAAAAAAGAGTTCATGTATGGATACTCCAGATGGCGCAGATGTTCTTGGAATATGTTCATACTTTGTTTGTGCGATTTAGTCGTTATATTCATGGTTATCGTGTTTCCCAAAAGTTAGCGAAACCATCCTATCATTTGCAGGTTCATTCTCGTCACCAACAGCAATCTGTCTGGGTTCCCGTCTCGGTGCCAGAATCAACTGCTCTTGATGTTTATTCCGAGAAAATGAGTGTTGCGTTGCCGATCAAAAGAATTGAATATAAACCATCGTTTTCGCATTCCGTTGAGGCGTTCGATACAGAGCTGTTGCGGATGGCAAGTGCAGCACAACAAGAAGAGCGTGATTCGGGAACGGAGCGGACAATGCTTGATGTTGCTCATTACAAAAGAAAAGCTGAAGAAAAATTACGTAATTTTAGACAAGGTGATCTCCGATGAGACTGTTTCTTTTTGTTATCTTTTTTTTTCTGTTGGTGCCGTTTGTGAGCGCTCTCAGCATGCTAGACATTGCGCCTCGCGGTTTTGTTGCTGTTGCATCATCTGAGGTTAGTGTGGAAGCAGCCCAGCAGGCATTGCGTGATGCACAACAGGCGATTGATGACATGGAAACTGCTGGTCTGAGCGTTACTTTTGTAGAAGATGTATTTGACGAAGCAGAGCATGCGATGGAGCAAGGAACCATCGAATCAGTATTTCCGTTGTCTCAGCTCATTTTGTACGTTGCTTCGGAGGCGCAGCTGCTGAAAGATGAATTATCTGTTGTTCGGCGTGAAGTTAATGATGTACATTCTGATACTGTTGACGCT
>DATEAE010000017.1:0-2359 GCA_035288505.1 Candidatus Nanoarchaeia archaeon | reverse complement strand
CAAATCGCTAAAGTTCCTCCTATCTCTTACAACAAACGGCAGTTTTATGACCGTATTTTAACGCCGATGAAAAGTATGGGGCTTGTTGATTATGACCTTTATAAGAAAACATATCGCATTTCTGACAAGTTCAACAGGCTGATGATACGTATTGGATTGATGTGGTTACGGGAGATACGGTAACCTTAATAAGTAAAATCCTTGTTGTTCCTGCACATGAAGTCAATCATCGAAAAGTATGTTCTCAAGAATGCCGTAGATTTTGGTGGCAAAGCAAATTCTAACGCTGTCCTCGGTCGTATTCTTGGCGAACATCCTGAGCTGAAGAAAGATGTTCCAAAGCTGATGAAAGAAATACAGCTGGTTATCAAAACTGTTGCTCTGTTATCTCCTGAAGACCAGCGAAAAAAGCTTTCTCAAGTTGATCCAGCTCTTCTCAAAGAAAAAAAAGAAGTCAAAGAAAAAACTCTTGAACTTCCTCACGTCAAAGGAAATGTCGTATTGCGTTTTGCTCCAAGCCCGTCGGGACCTTTACATATCGGGCATGCGTATGTACTTGCGTTGAATGCTGAACTTGCTCGAAAGTATAACGGTAAACTCATTCTTCGCATTGAAGATACCAATCCGGAAAACATCTATGACAAAGCGTATAGTATGATACCGGAAGATGCTGAATGGTTAACCAAAGGTGCAGTGTCAGAAGTTGTCATTCAAAGCGATCGGCTTGAACATTATTATCAGACCGCACAGCAGCTTGTTGATGGTGCTCATGCCTATGTTTGCACGTGCACTGCTGATAAATTCAAAGAATTGTTGTCTGCGGCAAAACCATGTCCCTGCAGAAATCTGCCAGTCAAGCAACAGCACGAACGGTATGACCAGATGTTTGGCAAGTATAAACCTGGAGATGCTGTATTGCGACTCAAGACAGATATCAATGACAAGAATCCGGCAATGCGTGATTTTGCGTTGATGAGAATCAATGATTTCAAGCATCCGCGACAGAAGACAAAGCACAAAGTATGGCCCTTGATGAATCTGGCGGTTGCTGTCGATGACCATCTGTTGAACGTCACTCATACATTGCGCGGAAAAGACCACATCGACAACGAAAAACGACAGAGAAAAATTGCAGATGCACTCGGCTGGACGATGCCCGTTGCGCTCTACGTTGGCAAAATTAACTTTACTGATATTCGTTTGAAAACATCGCAGATCAAAAAAGAAATTCTCGAAAAGAAGTATAACGGCTGGGATGATATTCGACTGCCGTTTTTACGTTCATTGAAACGACGCGGCTACACACCTGATGCATTCTGCTCTTATGCTGTTGATGTTGGCATAACCGAAACTGACAAGAAAGTTACCCGACAGGAATTTTTTAAGAGTGTCAATCATTTTAACAAAGAAATTCTTGACCCGCAGGCGAACCGTTATTTTTTCGTTGCAGAGCCTATCAAGATTAAAGTTGTTGGTGCGCCTGCGCGAGAAGTTGCGCTGCATTTGCATCCAGACTTTCATGCACGAGGCGTGCGCAAATTTAAAGTTCATGAGGATTTTGTCATCGCGAGAAAAGATTTCGAAGCGCTCGAACAAAAGAAAGTTCATCGGCTCATGGACTGCCTGAATTTTGTTGTTGACAAGAAAAAAATGTTGTTCCATTCTCTTGAATATGACAAGTTCAAAAATGCGGAGAACAAAGGGATGATTATTCATTGGTTATCTTCGATGGAGAAGCTTATTGATTGTACAGTGCTGATGGAAGATAATGTGAAAGTTAAAGGAAAAGCTGAACATCATATTGCGCAGCTTTCTGAAGGGGCAGTTGTACAGTTTGAACGACAATTCTTTGCTCGACTGGATAAAAAAGGGAAGAAGTATGAGTTTTGGTTTACGCACCGGTAGAAAAACTGTGATATCTCTACGTCCCAATCTCTGTCGTTACCTCAGGAAGAAAAAAATAATACGTAACGTTTTTTTTCGCCTTCCTTTTGCTCCAACGACTACACTTCTGTGTCTATTTTTCGCCACTAACTACTTTTTGTAAACTTTCCATTGCATACTCCAATTCATGCTTCGTTGTATATGGCGCTGGTCCCATCCGTAAAACGCTTTCACGGGTATCAGCAACGACTTTGTAGCTTTGTCTTAATTTTTTATTAACATTTTCTGCTCTTTCTTCTGTTCCCAAGTCAATCGCAAGAAATGGTCCTCGTTCTGTATCATTTCGAGATGAGCGAAGAACTGCACCGTGCTGCTGCAAACCCATGTCGTCAAACAAATATATCATGTAGGCAGTTTGATGCAGGTCTGTCTTTTCTAATCTGTCAACAGTCAATCCCTGCTCATCCATGAACCG
>DATEAE010000016.1:0-3909 GCA_035288505.1 Candidatus Nanoarchaeia archaeon | reverse complement strand
ACATCAGTCCATTCAAGACAATCAACTAGATGACGTTCTCTCATTCCTTTTTTAATTGCAACCACACCACCCACAATGGGCAAATCAGGAAGAACAGCGTGAAGCTGACGAACGGCATGAGGGTGCTGTCTTTTTTTAGTACCCATGCGCGCATACGTTACTTCATAACAGAGCACAGCGAGATCGCCAATATCAGGCTTGTCTCGGATAAATTGGACTTCATTACGTAATTGCTGAGGCGTTACATTCGGACCAATGAAAGAGATAACCGTCTAAACCACCCCCTCAAAGAGAAATACCAACCATTTTTATATATCTTCCCATCGCCCATCATACCATGCAATTCGACGTCTATGGTGTAGGAAATGCATTACTCGACATTTTAGTCGAAGTCCCTGACAATTTTATCACAGAATTGAACCTCATCAAAGGCAGACAGCACGTCATCAGTGAAGCACAATCAAAAGAACTGCTCGATAAAATAAAGTTCGCGAATGCAATTATCGCAGCAGGTGGCAGCGCGTCAAACGCAATCGCAACCTGCGCGCTTTTAGGATTAAAAACTGCCTTTCTTGGGAAAATTGGCGATGATGAATACGGAGTACAATACGAAAGTGAAACAAAAAGTGCCGGCGTCTATACCATTTTGTACAAATCAAAAAAGCTCACCGGACATGTTGTTGTTTTGATAACGCCGGATGCCGAACGAACAATGGCCGTGAACCTCGGCGCATCAGTCGATTTGACAACACAGGAAGTAAAAGAAGATGACATAAAGAACAGCAAAATAATTCATCTCGATGGCTATCAGATTGAACAGGCAACCGATGTGTCCATGCACGCACTTCAATGGGCAAAAAAGCATCACGTAAAAGTATCAATCGATGCAAGTGACGCCGGTGTTGTGCAACGAAACAAAGACAAGTTTGAACATATCATCAAAAATAATACAACAATTTTATTCGCAAACGAAGAAGAAGCACTCGCATTGACAAACAAAAGACCGGAAGAAGCAGTCGCTGTTCTTGGACGATGGTGCGATACTGTTGTAGTGAAATGTGGAAAGAAAGGCTCGTTAATATCTCACGAAGGTGTTATCACAATGATTGACTGTGCGCGTGCAAAAGCGATTGACACGACCGGCGCGGGTGACGCATACGCAGCTGGTTTCTTGTATGGATATGTGAATAACATGTCGATGGAAAAGACAGGAACATTAGCTTCTGTGCTTGCAGCAAGGGTTGTTGAACAGATTGGCGCACGATTGGGAAAGGAGAGGATTACTCTGATAAAGGCTCAGGTTTCTTAACATCAAGAACATATTTAGGTACCAATCCGTGACTTCGCAATGCATTCTCAGTACGCACACCACATTGAGAACCGTATTGTTCCGCAACAACAACATCACCTTCAGGCGTTACCCCGAGAAAATCAACAATGTGCGTGATATCAGCAGGAAATCCAAGCTTATCTTTTTGTGTTGGCCGCGAGGTATGAGGATTGTAAACAGCGACAAGCATTCCTTCTCGTAAAATTCCTTTTTCCGCAAGGTTTTCTAGACTGTCATTCGTACCGAGTCGAGCAACAACAGTATCGATGTACTTTCGGTCCCACGCATCGCCGGGAGGAAATTCTTTTCCAGAAACATCGTACGCAACCTTTCGACTAAATTTCGTGCAGTTGCCCGGAAGCACTTTAATAGGATTATACAAAGGAACACGCAATTGTTTCGTGCCATTTCCGTCGCGTACAGTAACAGTTGTGTAAGAATCAAATAAAACGGTTTTGCGGGCTAAGCCTGTCAAAGCGCCGAGGCTTGCTGCGGCGATGACACCTGCGTACAATAGTGTTCGAAGTGAAACCATAAATATCGTTTTAAGCTCACTACTTTTAAATCTTTCGATTTTCACTACTTTCCAGGGATAATAACAGAAACATTTATAAAGCAACGCCCGTCGCCTAAATGTATGAGCGACGATTGGAAAAGACCAAAATTTGGTAAGAATGCTGTGCTTCGACCAGGTGACATATTTGAAGTAACAGACAAAACGCACGAAAGCTTTGGCGAGAAATACGCAGTTGTCAAAACAGTAGGTGCTGGATATCTCCTCAAAGACCTTGATGCGCAGACGGATGAAAGCGATGCATCACTTATAAGTGCGATGCCAGGTGGTGACAAGAAAAGTGGCATACCACAATATGAAATACTTCGTGTACCATCAATAAGAGGAATGAGACCTAATAAGATTAAGAGATATTTATCTGAACACCAAAAATGGGTTTCAGGAGCGGGTCTGAAAGAAGGACCTCTTGATGATGTTGCAGGTGCGCTTTATTACGATCTCCCCACAGCATTTGACGGAGACGACACAGGCAAGGTGTATCTCGCTATGGATGCACAAAGACATTGCAGAGTTTTATGCGGCGATTTTGATTTAAGCAAGTTGCTGAAAGGAGAGATTGACAGTGAAGGAGAACTTACCCCTAAGCAAGAGAGCGAGATGAATGATATATTCCGCCGATATAAGCTCGTCCAAGAAAAAGACAGCCAAGAGTATAGAGCAGTGATGGATTTTGGAATTAGGAATGGAAAAAGCCGAGAGTTTCCTACAATTCAGCAAGCTCATCTGCGCGTCGCTCAGGTTTTTGATGATTGGGCAGGACAATATCATTTTGATTTGAGACTAGGAAACATCGGAAAAAAGCCGACTAAATGATATTTTCAAAGTAAAAATGGGACACAGTGCATTAAAATGAAACGTCAATCCTTTCACGAACGACTTGAGGAGATGCCAAACGTATTAGGAAAAACTTGGAGCGAGATTAGAAAGGACCTAGGAATGAAAGAAGATGCTTTGCGCCAAGTCAGAATCGTCGATAATTTATACACAACAACGATGCAAAGAATAGGTTTTGGTCTTGGCTTGATTCCAGTTGTATTATATCGGACAGAAGATGAAAAGTCTGAAGGTTCTAAAGATTTTCTCCATGGAGAACATGAAGCAAATTACATAGGACGAGCGTTCGCGAATCGCAGGACAATGAAAAAAATGCAACCAAAAGATGTTGCCAAAAAGTGTGGGATTTTACCATATAGCCAAATCCTTCGCTATGAAGAAGGTGCAGGTATGATGACAAATAGATTGGAATTGATTTGCAGTGCATTAGAATTGATACCGCAATATCTGGTTAAACCGTTGCCACGTCAATCAGAAAAATAAAGGAAAGATTGATAAAAATTAGTTAGAGGAGGTACATACTACTTTTTCAGATTTTTTTCAAGTGTCTTGTGCAAAAACACAAACACACGCAGCATCGGAAACATCTCGTTCTTTCACTTCACACACACCACAAGCTGATGCTAATCGTACACACCCGACATGCTTGCCCGTTTTTCCAATTGCTTCATAGACTTGACCAAGGCTCTCTTTCCTGTCGGTCGCTTTCACCCTCAAATCCACCATCAGAAGAAAAAGAAATCCCGAGAGACTCACGTATCTCACGTTCAAGTCTTGATGCATCCTCTTTTTCAGGCTCGTCCGCAAAAACCATTATTATGAAGTAATGTGTATATGCTGTTCTTCCGCCGATTTTTTCAGCAGCTCAACTTTGTCCGTTTTCTCCCATGTGAAATCAGGGTCGTCACGTCCAAAGTGTCCGTACGCAGCCGTCTTCTTGTAGATAGGGCGTCGAAGCTGTAACTGGTCGATAATTTGTTTCGGCCTGAAATCAAAGGTTTTCTTGATGAGTTCAGCAATTTTCTCGTCATGAATTTTGCCCGTTCCAAACGTATCGACCAGAATGCTCACCGGCTGAGCTACACCAATGGCATACGCAACCTGTATTTCACATTTATCTGCCAATCCAGCTGCAACAATGTTTTTTGCGACATAACGACCATAGTACGCG
>DATEAE010000015.1:0-3109 GCA_035288505.1 Candidatus Nanoarchaeia archaeon | reverse complement strand
AAACCGAAAATGAGGTGATTAATAGTGAAAAAGGGACAAGCAGCCATGGAATTTTTGATGACTTATGGCTGGGCAATTTTGGTAGTTCTTGTAGCAATTGGAGCGCTCGCTTATTTTGGCGTGTTAAATCCAAGTAGATTTCTTCCCGCAAGCTGTACGGTTGGGCCGGGAATCGGATGTGACGACCATCGTGTCACTGCAGCAACAACGCAGCTCATTCTCCGTAATGGTTTGGGAGATGATTTAACTGCTGTGACGATTGCAGTCGCTGGTTGCACGGCAAGTGCTGAAGCAGATGGCGATGACGCGTGGAATGATGGTGATGTACTCGGTGGTGCAGACGGTATTACACTGACTGCCTGTTCAAATGGAGCAGCAGGGAGCCGATATAAAGGCGATGTCACACTCACCTACACAGGGAGTTCAAGCATCGTACATACAGTAACCGGAGAAATTACAACACGAGTAGAATAAAACTTTTTTCTCTATTTTTTTATTTGTTGTGGATGGATAGCAATTCCGTTTGGGGTGATGTCAAACATCAATGTCTTGTTGCTGTGCCGTGTGCCTCTCATCTTTAAAATTTCAAGTGCACGCCTGCGTTCGCCTTTACTTCTGAAATGATACAGTAAGATAATACTGTCTGCTTCAAATTCTAAAGAGGAAGTCAACAAATCATCTTTGTGTGCAGCCGCCTGCGATGTCAGAACAGCTGTGCAGCCCCATTTATTGATAAGCTCAAAAAGTGCAAGCCCTGCCGCTTTTCGTGAACCTTCGTCCTGATACAGAAGATAATATGACGTAATAGAGTCGATGACAAGTCGCTTGATGTTATACTTGAGAATAAGCTGGTCGACGGTTCCGCCACCTTCATCGATGAGAGACTTAACTTGCTCTGGATTGTATTCAAGATAAAAAAATTTCTTCTTCTTTTCGTATGTTTCAAAGTCCCAATTGAATTCGGCAAAATCTTCGTATGACTTCTCTTTGTGCTCTTCAAATGTCATGTAGAGACAGGCATCTCCTTCCTTCAATCCTTCCCACAAAAACTGCATTGCAAGAATCGTCTTTCCTGAACCTGCACTGCCCGCAACAAGAGTAATGCTTTTTTCGATGAAACCGCCGCCGCTGAGCTTGTCGAGATTTTCAACGCCAGTGGAGATACGCTTAATCTCAACAGTCTTCACTTTTCTTTTCGTGATTTTGTTAGTATTTTTAACTCTTTTTTTCTTCATGATAGCATCAACAGTTGATACTTTTTAAACCTATTCAAGATGCTTTCCAATGTAAAGCGCAAGCAGGATGGAAAGCGATGACAGCAATGCAACCCCAAGTTGAATTTCATATGTTTTGAGCTCAAGCAGAGGTGGCAGATGAGCAACGATGCCCGTCAAAAACAAAAGATTCCCGATGACAAGGCTATGTTTTCTGGTGGATGTGCCTGCATAGAGGATGTAAAATGATGAAAGAGTAACAAGAAGCAGCGCAATCGCTTGTGCAATGGGAAGATTGCTGATAAGACCATAGGATGATAGTGCAATAATCAGAATGCTGCAAATTGCTGACCAAAATCTTTTACTGTTGAGTTCAAGATGTATAACAAAAGAAATTATTGATGCGGCTGCAAGGGCAACGATGATTGTTTTGAAAGGCTCAGGCACTGCAAAAGAAATGGATGTGAGCAGGAGATAGATAGCAATAAGAGAGAGTTGCTGAGCTTTCTTATGAGCGTTATACAATAATGTCAATGCTGAAACTGCGAACACACCTGCCGCGACGTATTGTAAAACATCCATCATCTCATTTCTAGGAAGTTATTCTTATTTATAATGGCTTCGATGGGATAATGTCAAAGTAAATAGGTTGTAAATGTAATGTTCTTTAGTCTTGATGGTAGACGTCTGAGGTAGTCGTGGAGCAGAAGGAATGCGGAAAAAAAAGTTACGTAACGTTTTATTTTTTTTCTTCCTGGAGTAACGGCAGTGACTCGGAGTCCATAAATCACACTCTGCGTGAAGATTATCTGACATCTCGCATGACACCAATAACCCTAACCAAAATCCGAAGAACATTGCCATACAACCGATTGTTTTAGTGGCATAATGTCAAATATTTTGGATGTCTAAATTTTAATAAGCTTCAATCCATGGACACGTTCAAAGTGTTTCACGTTGAATGTGATGAAAAAACAATCATGTGCAATGCATGTAGCTGCGATAAATAAATCCCGCAGTTCAATCGGTGTACCATTTTGTTCCAGTGTTTTATACAAAGAACTAGCGTAACGTGCAGCATGTTCATTCAGCGAGAGCCTATCCATTTTACCTATAAATTCATCAACAATCTCCAAATTTGTTCTCCGTAATAATAACTCAAAGACTGTTACAGTGGAAATACAGACTTCAGCATCGAAAATCAGGTCCTTTATCTGCTGGGCTCTGGGCTCATTCCGTAGAATAGCAATACACACATCTGAATCTAAGCATACTTTTTTGACCATGCAGTCCACATCTTGTTCAAGTCTCTCATAACCTCATCATATTCTGTTTCGCCTTCAAGCGCTCCAAAAAATCGAAATAAATCTTTTCCTAACTTCTCTTTTTCATGAAGCAGATTAGAAATTACCACTGTGAAGCTCTTGTCTTTCTTTATCCTCTTGAGGTTTTTATACAATTCATTAGAAACCATAATTGTTCTTGCCATAGGTGTACATATGATATACATATATATAAATTTTACTTTTTGAGTTTGGATGTTTCATAAGTTCTTTTGCGTACTCTTCCAAAGCTTCGGACGTTTTCAGTCGTGGAGCAGAAGGAATGCGGAAAAAAAAGTTACGTAACGTTTTATTTTTTTTCTTCCTGGGGTCATAGAAATCTGCTTAGTCCTATTCTAATTGCAGATTTCTAGGACACCAAAAATCCAGCATTTTCATTATAATGGATTTTTGCGTGTAACGGCAGTCCCCTGTATAGTACCGAATTAGGTTTACACTGATTTGTATACTCTGGCACCGAAAATTCTTCGTTATATTTAAAAATGATTTACAAAAAACACACTGCTATTTTTTCTCAGAAATGTAAACTTAAATCGTGACCGTAACAGTTCG
>DATEAE010000014.1:0-5664 GCA_035288505.1 Candidatus Nanoarchaeia archaeon | reverse complement strand
ACAATCTCATTCGATTTAACCGAAAGTGTAACGCCTTTTACAATTTCTTCTCCTTCAACTTCGATATGCAAGCCTTTTATACTTAATTCAGTCATGTTCGTCTCCCTCAGTCACACGTCCGAGATGTCTAAATATAATCATTTTTGCTGCTTTCAGCGGTAGCATCATACACTTGACACGCATTGGTGTTACATCAATCCCCAATAGTTCTTTCATGTCGTGTTGTTTCATGGTTGTTATCGTGCTGATGTTCTTGTTTTTTATTGATTCTGTGAGTATGGAAGCGCTTGCCTGTGAGATTGCACATCCCTGGCTTACGAATGATACCTCTTTTATTTTGTCTCCATCGAATGTCATGTATATGTCAACCTCGTCGCCGCACAATGGATTGTTTTCATGCTGATGCAGTGCGTTTTTCAATATTCCCTTGTTTCGCGGATTCTTGTAATGGTCCAAAATATGTTCGCGATACATTTGGTCAGCATCTACACCCTCAAAGGTTTGCATTATTTGCGTCATGCGAGCACCTCCTTAACTTTGAGGATGCCTGCACACAATCTATCAATATCTTCTGTTGTGTTGTAGAGATGGAAACTGATTCGTGCTGTTGCGTTCAGTTTTAATCTTTTCATCAATGGTTGGCAGCAGTGATGACCTGCACGAATACAGATGTTTTGCTGGTCAAGGATGCTTGCAATATCATGCGGATGCACTCCATCCATCATGAAACTGATGATTCCACTCTGAGGATTTCCAATGATTTTTACACCTGCTATTTTTTTCAACGATTTCACTGCATACTTAGTAAGCTTTTCCTCATGACGCTGAATGTTTTTTATTCCAATCTTTTCTATGTATTCTATTGCTGCAGTCAGTCCAATTGCGCCTGCAACGTTTGGCGTTCCTGCTTCAAACTTCCATGGCAGCTCATTCCATTCTGTTTTCTCTCTGTTTACTGAGGAAATCATGCCACCGCCATAAAGAAAAGGCTGCATCTTCGCCAAATACTTTTTTTTTCCAACGAGCACACCTATTCCCATTGGACCAAACATCTTGTGGCCTGAAAATGCCAGAAAATCTGCGTTCAGTTCTTTAAAGTTTACGGACATGTGTGGTACAGATTGTGCAGCATCAACAATCACGACTGCATTTTTCTTGTGCGCAATTTTGATGAGTTTTTTTACATCGACAACTGTTCCAATTGCATTTGACACCTGTGTTATTGCAACGATTTTTGTATTGTTGTCAATAAGTTTCTCTGCTTGTCTCATGTCGATGTTGCCTTCGTTGTCGATATCGATGATTCTCAACTCTGCTTTTCGATGCGCACACAGCTGTTGCCAAGGAACAAAATTGCTGTGATGCTCAAGAATGCTGACAACAATGTTATTTTTTTCTGTGATATGCTGTCTGCCGTAGCTGTACATGACAAGATTAATCGATTCGGTTGTATTTCTGGTGAAAATAACTTCTTCTGGTGAACAATTCACAAACTGTGCAACTTTCTTGTGTGCAAGCACGTACAGCTGCGTTGCTTCTGCGCTTAGTTTGTAAATTCCGCGATGCACGTTTGCGTTTTGTGTTTCGTAAAATTCTTTTTCTGCTGCGATGACGCTTGCAGGCTTCTGCGATGTGGAAGCGCTGTCCAGAAATACTATCTTGTTCTGTGCCAGAAGCGGAAAGTCTTTTTTCATACGAGCCTCTGTTCGATATGGTCTTCGATGAAAGCAGTAACAGGACTTCCGAGTTGCTGAATAAATGGTTCGATGAAGCCTCGCACAAATAGTTTTCGTGCAGTCGTTTCGCTTATGCCTCGCGCCATCAGGTAGAATAATCGTTCTTTATCTACGTGCGTTGTTGTGGCTGCGTGGCTGCATTTGACATCGTTATTTTCAATCTCAAGCTGTGGGATGCTGTTCGCTTCGGTTTCTGGACTTAACATCAACACGTCTTCTTTTTGATACCCTTTGCTGTTTGGTGCGTCTCTCTCAATGCGAATAAGTCCACGGTACATGTTCTTTGCACTGTCCATTAGAATTCCTTTCGTTTCAATGTTGCCATGCGTGTGAGAAGCTCCATGCACTATCTGTGCGCCAATATCAAAACGCTGCTGATTGCTCCCAAGAAACATGTTTTTGATGGTGCTTTCACTTCCTATGCCGTTGAGCAGGCTATGAATTGTTGAATGAGTAAATGCGCTTCCTAAACAGCAGTCATGCCAATGGACTTGTGCGTCCTGATCTATCTCGGCATTCTTGTAATCAAAATGAAATATGTTTTGCGGATAGTTCTGTGTTGAAATGAACCGAATTGACGAGTTTGCTTTTGCGATTATTTCCGTTGCGTTGCTTACAAATAATGGACCATTCTGCTGTCCATCTGCAATTTCAATAATCGTTGCAGCACTCGCATCGTCAGCTACAATCAGTGTATGATTTATATTTGAACCAGCAAGACTCTTTCTTATCACAATCGGGCTTTCCAGTTCAACCTGTGCTGGAATGTACACGAATGTTCCACTCGACCAGAATGCACGATGGAATTCGGCAAATTTATTTGGCATCGCCATTATTTTAAACAGATAGGGTTCTACAAGTTTAGAATGCTTTTCGATTGCTTCCTTTAATGGCATGATAATAACACTTTCATCAGCACATTCTATGGTCGTCTGTTGTGTTGTTTGCTGACTGACACAGGCTTCTACTAATTCAGGAGGTAAATCACTATAATCCATACGCATGGTTAATCCGTATCTGAAGTTTGGCCACTGCAATCCTGCGTGTGCTTTTCTTGCACTTTCTCTTTCCTGCTGCAACCATACTGGTTCCATTTTATCCGACCGAGCCCTCCATCTCGAGCTGAATGAGCTTGTTTAATTCGACAGCGTATTCCAATGGCAATTCTTTGACAATCGGTTCAATAAATCCTGAAACAATCATCTGCATTGCTTGTTCTGCAGACAAGCCTCGTGACATCAAGTAGAAGAGCTGTTCTGCGCCAATCTTTCCTACGGTTGCTTCGTGTGCAATATCTGCAGAACTGTTTTTTATTTCCATACATGGAATGGTATCCGATTTTGATTCTTCGTTGAGCATCAACGCATCACATTGGATGTTTGCCTTGCAGTGATGTGCGTCTTTTGCGACTTTGAGCAATCCGCGAAAAGTTGTAATCCCATTTTCTTTCGAAATGCTCTTGCTTCGTGTTGTGCTTGTTGTATGTGATGCAAGATGAATTACTTTTGCACCGGTATCCTGATGTTGTCCTGCGGATGCAAATGCGATGCCGAGAAAATCTGATTTTGCACCCTCTCCCTTGAGAATGCTGCACGGATAAAGCATCGTTATCTGGCTGCCATTATTTCCATTTATCCACTCTATTGTACCGTTTTTTTCAACGATTGCTCGTTTTGTGTTTAAGTTGTATGTCCTTTTACTCCAGTTTTCTACACTGTTGTATCGTACTCTTGCACCCTCGTGAACGTATATTTCAACGCAGCCTGCGTGGAGGTTAGTACTATCATATAGTGGTATCGAACAACCTTCCACATAATTAACTTCTGCTCCTTTATCTGCGATAATTAACGTATGTTCAAACTGTCCCAATCCCGGTGCATTCATACGGAAATATGCTTGCAAAGGTGCAGTGACTTTCACGCCCGGTGGAATGTAAATGAATGTGCCACCTGACCAGACTGCGCCGTGCAGCATCGCAAACTTGTGGTCGCTAATCGGCACGCAATTTGTCATGAAATATTTTTTAAACAGTTCCGGATGTTTTTGGAGTGCAACATCACAATTTTCAAAAATGACGCCTTTCTTTCCCCATTCTTCTTTCAGTTTGTGATAGACGACTGAGCTTTCGTACTGTGTTCCTGTTCCCGCCAGTGCGTTTCTTTCTGCTTCTGGGATTCCCAATCGCTCAAATGTTCTGCGTATGTCTGCAGGCAATTCTTCCCAGCTTGTTGCGTTCTCTTTTGCATCAGGTTTTGCGTAGTACACGATTTTGTTGAGATTCAATTTGCTCAAGTCTGGTCCCCATGTCGGAATTGGCGTTTTGTTGAACAATTCAAATGCCTTGAGACGTTTCTGGAGCATCCATTCCGGCTCGTTCTTTTCTGCTGAAATCGCTCGAACAACGTCCTCTGTTATGCCTTCGCCTGTTGTCTTTGTAAATCTCGGCTCGTTCTTGTGGTCGATGCGTTCTCTATCTATTTCAATCGTTTGTACTTGCTGTACACTTCCATCCATCTTGTCTTCACCCATGCATTCCTCCGTAGGAACACATCTTTTCGCAGCCGTTTGGTGTCCATGATTTTGAGCGATGAATCTGACAGAAAAAGCCTGATTGTTTCATATTTTGTTCAATTTTCATCATTTCGCTGAACATCTGTTCTTGTGTTGTGATGTCTTTTGCGCTTTTCTCTACTTCTTTTTTTATCTCATCCGTGAGCGGGATATGCGCGCGCTTGTCGCTTTTGTATTGCGAAATTGCTGCTTCGGTGATGCCCATGAGCTGTGCGATTTTCTTTTGTGAATTGCCCTGCTTAATCATTTCAATCGCAAACGCTTTGCGTATTGCTGGCAGCACGTACCACACTTCAATTTCCTGCGGAAAGAGCAGTTTGTTTGCTATTGGTAATGACATGATTCACCCAGTTAACTATTGTTAAGAGGGTGTTATATAAAGATTGTTAATCTTTGAGGTGAAAACGATATGGCTCAAACCAGGAAATTAACATGCGATTGTGGAAAAACATTGGCAGAACAACAGGTTTCAATAGATGGCATCTCAGTTAAAGCAATGGTTTGTCCTGCGTGTCACTTCACAACGCTCACCAAAGAGCAAGCAGGAGAATTTAGAACTAACAGTGCGTAAGAAAGTGAAAATAGAGGCGATCGACGAACATTCGTTTAAAGTGGAACTGGTTTCGTAATGTCAAAAAACTTTCACGGCTTGCGCATCGCTTCAGCTTTTAATGGTCGTTGGAGCATAAAGAAGGCGAGATTTTTTTTTAAACGTTTTTTTTACGTTTTTTTTTCTTCCTTTCGTAGCGGCGGGACTGGGAGTCCATAGTCGAACTTTCGAAGAACAAAGCACAAGTCATTGAAAATTATCCACCATTCCTATTCATTCGAATTATCAAAAAAAGATACAATTTTATAATAAAACAGTTTTATCAGTACGATGAAAGCGATTATCATCGTTGTTGCTGTGCTTCTGCTTGGTGTTGCTGCATACTATCTTCTGTTGCCTGCATTTGTTGTGATTGAAGCGGATGAAGCTTCTCCTTTGTCCGAACTGCCTGCGTCACAGCCTTCAGGTCCACAAAAAACTGCTGGTGGAGATGGCGTTCATGTGATTGCGTCGGGTGCTTTTGTTGCGCATGAACATGATGTTGCTGGTACAGCTTTGCTCATTGATGATGACGGACAAAAAACTGTGCGGTTTGAAAATTTTGATACGGTCAATGGTCCAGATTTGCATATTTATCTTGCTGCTGACCTGAAAGCAACTGATTATGTGGATTTAGGTGCAATAAAAGCGACGAAAGGCAATGTCAATTATGACGTTCCTGCTGGAACTGATACTGCGAAATACAACAAAGTTCTTGTCTGGTGCGAGCCGTTTCGCGTGTTGTTTAGTTATGCGGAACTGGAGTGA
>DATEAE010000013.1:0-2578 GCA_035288505.1 Candidatus Nanoarchaeia archaeon | reverse complement strand
TGAAGGGACTGACATAATTTCTGTCCATCGCCCTTCAGCTTCAGCCGCGTGTGAAGCCCGGTTCACGCTTACAGGAGAGGGCTATCCTCCCGGCCTAGCCTGCGAATTACACTCGATATTTAATACTTTAAAAACCTTTAGCTCAAACGGCTCAACCAAATAGCGACGGCATGTAAAGACAGCTTTCTTGATAATGTCAAAATAAGTGTTAGATAATAGAGGTTTTTAACCAATCATCGATGTTACAAAAGGAAGAAAAAAATTTAACGTTTTTTTACGTAACTATTTTGTTTTTCGCCTTCCTTCTGCTCAAATGACTACCCTGAACAAGTACGAAGCACACTGCAACACATTGAAGTTTAGATTACCATTTATCTTTGACAACAAAGAATTTAAATTTTAGATTGATTTTGAAGTAGACTTATGAAAATTGTCAGAAATGCACAGACGAGGACGCAAGAAGAAATAGCTGCGAGTCTTATTGCACTGATGAGAAAAGGATTTGACATGGGTAAAATAAAAGTGAAAAACAGGGATGAACTGTATGATAGAAACTGAATTCATTGTGATAAACCAGTTCTCATGAAAAATCTACCACCAATTCTTCAACAGTTCCGTCATCACTAAATCAACAACTTTTTGCGTATCTTTTCGTTTGTCAACCGTTTTTACACGCATCGTATAATTCCGTTTATCTAAAATGTCAAGCTGCCTCTGCAACTCTTCAATTGATTCCTCTTTTCTTCGCTCATGCAACACAGCAGCATCATTGTACAACAAAATGCTTATCGTCGGTTTTGGAAAGAACAATGCGAAAAAGTTCTTGCTCCACAGAGGCACATTCTTCATCAATAAAATATCGCTGGCATATCTGTCGGTAATCACTATTTTTTTCCGTAAACGGTTTGGAAATATCAAAAATGTATAACGAAGCAATAAATCAAACGCAAAAACCGGCAATGCAAGAACGTAAAGAAATTTCATTCGTTTATTACTCTTTTGTTCTCTTTTCTTATACAAATACCCTGCGCGTGAAATCGGCAGCACATGTCCACGTCCACGCCCCGTATAAATAACTAAAACATTTCGTCCACTTGTCATTAAATAATCTTTCAGATGTTCAACCAGCGAAGTTTTTCCTGCCCCATCAGGTCCGACAATACTAATAAGTGGCGCAACTCCAATAAACCTTTTCCATTTTATCCAGCGGAAAAAAAGCGCAGTAAACCCAAACAATTTCAAAGAGTTCTTGAGCAAAAAATAAGCAACAATAGGATAAATTCTTATGGAATCAAATGAATCATTTCGTACATTTTTTAGAACATTCCGCGCAATACTTGGCGAAAAAATGTTCGCAATATTTTCTTCAATTAATGAATCATCCACTTTTCTCAACAGCTCATTAATAATCCACTGATACTTCTCTTTGAATCTGCGTTTACCTAAAATTGAATGTGCAATCAGCATGACGCATGTATCTTCATCAGAGAGTGTGTAAAAAAATCCTTTCTTTACCCGTCGTTCAAATATACTCTCATCCATATACCTCAGGTCATTCCAATAAACGCCGCCAACCTGAACATCAAAACTAAGTTTCTTGCCATTCTCGACACGAAAGAACGCCCGATGTTTTTTTGAAAATTGACGTTTCCTTTCATTAAACCCTTTTTTTTTCAAAATCTCTGCAAACAATCCAATATCATCCTGTGCAACAGAAGCATCCAAACTTTCAGGTTTCATCTTTTCATCAAGCAGAAATTCATAGTTGCGCAGCAGGCAATATTGCACAGGTTCCAAATCCGCAAAAATCTCACGCATGTTCATGTCGTAAAATCCTGATATAATTTTTAATCTCTTGAATGTCCACAACACGCAACACAACAAGTAATACTAAATACACTACTACCCCTGCAATTCCAGCCACCACTATTTCAAGAATCGGCAGCAGGCTGACTGAGTATCGTACGAGTGTCGCAGTTATCCCACCAGCAATCGCTGGAATAATGGTAAGAAGCCACTTGCCATACGGTGCTGTAGTTTCAAGGATTTTCGTTGCATGGTATGTTGACCAGAGCAGCGCAAGGAAATAGCTGATTGATGTCGTTGTTGCAGCCGCGTTGATGCCAAATCGTGGCACAAAAATAAAATCAAGCACTGTGTTGAAAAGCATGCTAAATACCGTAATCTTGGTGATAAGCTTTGGGTCACCGATGCTCCCGATGATACTATTATTGATTGTTGCTCCAGTAAAAAAAAGAACACCAACAAGCAGAATTTTGAGTGCCGTTGAGCCTGCGCTATATTCTTGTCCAAATACCGTGCCTACAAAAATATCCGAAAAGACGAACATAACGATGAGAACGGGGATGATTAAGACGAACATGTATCTGTACGCAAGCTGAACGCCGTCGATAAGGCGCTTCCTATCATTCTTCGCGAACAATTCTGCGGATATTGGAAAAAGTGCAAGTGATACCGATGTGCCAAAAAACAAAAGTAACTGAGATGTTGGAAGCACGACATGATAAATGCCAATTTCTTTTGTCGTTCGAAACAGTGTCAGAATGAACGTATCAAC
>DATEAE010000012.1:0-3906 GCA_035288505.1 Candidatus Nanoarchaeia archaeon | reverse complement strand
CCGTCGATGAAACAAGAGGCTCCTCTCTTTTAGAGGGAGAGTATGTCACCCCAAAAGATATTTAAAGAATAAATCCTGTAACCATTCTATGGTCCAAACATTCAATGTTATCGTGGAGCAGGGAGAAGACGGCTATTTGATTTCCGAAGTCGTTGGTTTGCCCGGTTGTCACACGCAAGCAAAGACACAGGACGCACTCATAAAACGAACAAAAGAAGCGATTAAGCTTTACTTGAAAACAAAACAGTTTGATGATCCCATTATGAAGTTTGTTGGACTGCAGCAAGTTGAAGTGTGATGACAAAACTGCCTTTGTTGAACGCACGTGAGCTGGCAAAAATTTTACAAAAATTAGGTTTTATACTTAAACGTCAGGAAGCCATATGTTCTTTGAGCATACAGATGGTCGTACAACCGTCATTCCAAATCACGGTGGAGAGGAAATAGATAGAGGCTTACTTAACAAAATTGTTAAGCACGATTTAAAGCTCGAACGAGAACAGTTTATGCGGTATTGCTAATATTTCAATTGTAAAACTTGTCATTTATTTTTGTTACTGATTTTTATCCGTTTTAAAGAATTTCAACCGTTAGTTTTTCATTTCCATCATCAGGGTGGAGTATAACTTCGCGTCCTTCTTTCAAGTGAAGTATTTTAGCAATCTTTTGCGGGATTCTTATAATTAAAGCATTGCCACTATAACTTATTTTCGAACGCACACTAACACCAAACAAGCCACGCTCTTTTTCAAGTCGTTCAATCTCTAGTGCGATATTCTCATCAAAGTAAGATTCACCACATCCTGTGCATGCTTCAGCAGGGAATTTACCAAGCGAGGTACCATAAACTGAATAATCTACTATTTTTTTTACCAATTTCCCTTTGTTACATGTTGGACAGGTTGTCATCGTATCATCACCGTAATAATATATGGAGTTTCGCCAATCATTTTGTAAACGACCCTGATATATCCATAATCCGCAACAATTTTATCTTCCTGAAGATGTTTTGCACCACGTTGAATACATTTTTTTACTTCTTCGATAGTTATACCACGTTCTCTGGCTTGTTGCTTCGCATGGATGCTTAAGCTAATCCATACACTCATAAAGACTTACATGTAAGTTTATGTATATAAATATTGCGCTTAAGTTTTTGATGTCTTCCCATACCCCCCCAAATACTCATCATAGATTTTCATAGCATCTTTCACTATCTGCGGAATACTAAATCTATTCTCATCAATGCAAGCAATAGGCAATATTTTAGAAGACGTACTTGTCAAAAAAAATCCTTTATACGTTCCAATCTCATTTAATTTTAACTCTTTATCCTGCACAACAATTCCTTTCTTCCGCAAGGCATCAATCACAGTCGTTCGTGTAACTCCTTCCAAAACTTTTTCTTTTGGCGGCGTAAATATAGTTTCTCCGTCGGTAAAAAACAAGTTCGTCCTCGTCCCTTCGCGAACAAACCCTTCATTATCAACCAGCAACGCATCGTACGCTTTCTTTTCCTGTGCTTCTTTGTACGCAAGAAAACTCATCAGCATGTTCAGCGTTTTAGCCCCTGGAAAAAGTCGTTCGCCGTTATACGTAACAACATTTACACCATCCCGATACTCTTTCTCCGTTACAAACCGCGGATTCAAAGCAATCACATACAAATCAGATTTGTTATCATTCCCCATCAACAAGACCTTGAGATTATAGGAATCCTGTGATATCGAAGCGCATAATTCCTGAATCAACACTTTAATTTTATCTTTAGAATACGTCGTTTTTAATCCAATAACCTTTGCAGAATGAATCAATCGTTCCACATGCATTTCAGGAAAAAATAATATGTTGTTCCGTACTTTCAAATTCTCATAAACGCCGTATCCATAGACAAACGACAGGTTATCAACAGAAACAACCGCTTGCTCAACCGACAATAATGTTCCATTCAATGAGAAATAAGGTCCAATCATTTAGGTTCAATAGCAGCTTCTAACGTCTCTTTTTTCTTTACTTTCTTTTGTGCCACTTTTTTCACAGGAGCTTTTACTTTTTGTTTTCGCACTTTTTTCGGTCGTGCAGCTTTCTGTCGTGGCTTCGTGTCAACTATCTTTACTCCTAATGCTTCAAAAGCTGTCTTCACATCTTCATGGGATGCGCCTTTAGAAATATCAATAGTCTTTGGCAACGGCTCAAGGTGCTTGACATTTACTTTTCTGCGTCGTGTTTCGCCGTCAATAAGAACATGCTGTTGATCAACGATATCAACGACAGCGCATTGCTTTCCTGCGTCTCGTCCTGCAATTTTCACGCACAGTGTGCCGACTTCAAACATGTGCCCTCGCCTGTGCTTTTAAGTGAATTCTCATACATGGAGAACATAACGAGCCACCAAAAGGTCGTTCTGGCCTGCGTTCTGTCTTCGATAATTTCTTGATATCAGTAATCCGTCCGCGCGCTACACCTGGCAGAACTTTTCCGCATGCTCCACATTGAGGCTTTGCAGACTTCCGCTTGCGATAGTGAAGAACTGTATTTCCACCCGGCGTTTTAACATAGACACGCCTGAATGTCCGTGAACGCTTATTTCCTCGAACCATAACGAGTCTTTTTCTATGGGGGTTTATAAAGCTTTTTACCCCCTTTTTGCGAGATGACAGATAGCTATGGTCTATCTACCTATTATAACGATAAAGTCAAGCGGGAATCCCAGATAATGATGCAGTTTGACCAGTCACTGCCGCTACGAAAAGAAGAAAAAAACGTACGTTTAATTTTTTCGCCTTCCTTCAGCTTCTACGACCAACTAAAAACGTCTAAAATTTCGTCCACCACCATGAGGAGGAACAATACGTTTTCAACACACGAAAAATGATATTACCGCTTACCCTTCATCCATCACTGGTGCATCGCTGCAATTCTTACGGGCAAGACAACTGCTATAACAGGCCTCCTGCTCAGAAGTTAAAAAATCTTCATCAGGGATGTTGCACGATTCGTCGCAATCGCTCATTTGAGTACTCGTACATTCAGTCCATGCGCTCGTGTCCTTCACAACAATGGTTTGGTCGATTTTAACACCCTCACCAAAAACCCGCAACGCATTTTTGTAGCCAACCGCTTCCTGATGTTCTTTGTCAAAACCAGCGATAACAAACCGGGAAATCTTTACTGCACGGTCAAACACCTGAGAGTCAAACGCATATTCCGGTCCAATTTCAGTTCCCCACATGATTTTGTCGGGTACCGCATCCACCAGCGGTTTATACGCAGATATGGCACCGGCAATTATTGATTTTTCTTTGCTATCGAAAGTGGAAACAAATGCACTAATTGACGTTTCTTTGTCTTTGCCGTCATAGGTATAGATGATGTCATTTCCATTGACAAACAGAATGTGAGCTGCGTCCATACTGAAATACAGATTGTCGTGTTCTTTCAGCATGGTGATGAGTTTGTCTCTGCTTTTATCCAAATCTTCACGATACATATGAATCAAAAAAGTAGTGTCGGGATACGCTTCAATAATCTTGGTCACATCATCAATTTTGCTGGCAACAGGATGGAACATGAACTGAATGTCGTCTGCCTGCGCCATCTCAATTAAATCCAGTATTCGTTGATCGTTATGTCGCGCCTGCCATTCTTGTGTCTCAACTTCTCCAAACCCTCTGATAAAATTCTTCCCGACAATTTTTTGGGATGTGGTCAAGCTGTTGCGGTACATCCCAGTCAATTGTTCTCCAAGATACTGTTCCACTGTTTCCCCGCCAATACCCGGATTAAAAAATGGAATAATACGATACGGATGCTTTTGCACGGCATCAACAATCTTTCCCAAACCACTATCACTTGTTAACGTACCAACAGCAGGTTTGCCTTCAATGCTAAACATGCCGATGAAAA
>DATEAE010000011.1:0-7480 GCA_035288505.1 Candidatus Nanoarchaeia archaeon | reverse complement strand
ATCGGAGAAAAAAAGACACATACACAGAAGATATACCGTTCGGTGACTGCGCAGAACGACATAAAACTAGTCCCTGGAATAAAAAATTTACTTGAAAAACTTTCAAAAAAATACACACTCGCCATCGTCTCCGGTACATATAGGGAACTGATTGAGCCTGTATTAAAAAAACATGATATAGTGAACTATTTTTCGGTTATTGTCACAAAGGACGATGTTCAACAGTCAAAACCTCATCCGGAAGGGATGCATCTCTGCCTGAAAAAGTTAAATCTAAAAGAGAGTGAAGCCATTTTTGTGGGCGACATGACCATGGACATCGAAATGGGGCGCTCTTCCGGCGTTAAAACAGCCATTGTTTCATCATTTAGTTGGAACACGCTTGAAGATTTGAAACAATTCAAACCAGATGTGCTGCTCGAAAAGCCACAGGATATACTTCAGGAGTTACCATGAGTAAAGATTACTATAAGATTTTGGGCGTAAGCAAAGGTGCAAACAAAGAAGAGATAAAGAAAGCATACAAGACGCTCGCAAAAAAATATCATCCTGATTTGAACCCAAACAACAAAGAAGCAGAACAAAAGTTCAAAGAGATTAACGAAGCAGTGTCTGTTCTCGCCGACGACCAAAAACGTGAACGCTACGAACAGTACGGTACTGCCGATGAACAGCAGTTTAGCGGGTTTGACTTTTCGGAACACATGCGAGGCGGTGACTTCTTTTCAGGCTTTGACAGCATTTTCGACCAGATTTTCGGAGGTCGCAGAAGACAAACACGCGGCGCTGACTTGGTTCATGAAATAGAAGTGTCGCTCGAAGACATCGCAGAGGGCACGGAACAAACACTCCAGCTCAACAAGCTCGACCGCTGTAAAGAATGCAATGGACAAGGTGGCGAACGTACACGATGTACCGCATGTAATGGAACCGGAGCACAGGTAAGAACACAGCGAACACCATTTGGAGTATTCCAGACAACAACAGCTTGTCGAACCTGTAATGGCACCGCAAGTTCTCTCAAGAAAGCTTGTCCTGCATGTGATGGTGAAGGCCGCATCAGGATAAAAAAAGAGCTCAACATTAAAATTCCAGCAGGCGTAGAAGAAGGTACACAACTTCGCGTCCGGGGAGAAGGTGTTGCAGGCGAGCAGGGCAGCACACCCGGAGATTTGTTCATTGTTATTCACATAAAAGAGCATCCGATTTTTGAGCGCGACGGACAGAACATCATTCTTGATGCGCCCATATCATTCACGCAGGCAGTGCTTGGAGATGAGATAGAGGTTCCAACAATCAAGGGCAAAGCATTGTTAAAATTACCTCCGCACACCCAAAACAATACGTTGTTCCGGATGCGCGACAAAGGGTTGAATAGTTCGCATGGCACCGGTGACCAGCTTGTGCGCGTTCATGTCAAAGTGCCCGAGCGCATCAGCAAGAAAGAAAAAGAGCTGATTGAACAGCTGCAGGGATTGGAGAACGAAAAGCCGCAGTCTATTTTCAAAAGGTTCTTTGCATAATGTCACTTTTACAACTGGTTCTTGGAACGGAATTACAGCACACGAATGCCATACAAACAGCAGCGGATGCAGACACCTATACACGCAAACCTGCAATCGCACGAGAAGCAGATATTGAAATGGCATTAGCTGACATCAGTACAACACAAGTCGAACCGTACATCCAACTTGGAAGGAGAATTGACCAAATAAGGTGGATAAAAAAAAGACCAATTGATGTTGTTCAGGTTGCGCCACTGATCGACGCAATATCTGAGTTTGTTGCATCGCGTTACCCGCCAAAAGTGATTGATGCACGGGCACGAGAGTTTGCACGACGTGTTTTGGACTTCGCCGATGCGAATAATGATTCCCATCTACTGGTATACACGCTTTCGCTGTGGTTCACATATATACACCAAAAAACTGTCGGAACGCAAAAAAAAGAAACACCTCTTTTTCTGAGAGTTTTGTATGGTAGTCCACGACTGGAATACGAAACCATTGACGAAGCTACAGAAGACTGCAAAAGGATAGCAGGGAGACTTGGAACCCGACAATTTGAAAAGAACATACAGAAACGTTATTTCGACCTGTTGTAATCATCGACGTACAATAATTTTCTCAATCTCTTTCACTGAAAAAGTGTTCAACACATCTTTTTTCTCGAGCCAGCCACGCCGTGCAAGCGCCTCGCCCAGATGAAGATTGCGCAGCTCTGCTGCTGAATGAGAATCCGTGCTGATTGCAAATTCACAACCAAATTCTTTCGCTGCTTTAACGTGCATAGACGACAAATCCATCCGTTCAGGATGACAATCAATGTCCAGCCGCGTTCCTGTTTTTTCAACCACAGCAAACAACGTTCCAAAATCAAGTGCATAGCTTTCGCGTTTATTGAGCAATCTTCCAGTCGGATGGCCAAGGATGTGAACACGATTATTTTCGAGTGCGGTACAAATACGTTTTGTCATTGCGGCGCTATCCATTTTCGTTGCAAGATGAACAGACGCAAGCACAACATCGAGTTTCTTCTGCCATGCTTTACCCAACGCAAGCTTTCCATCTTTTAAAATGTCAACTTCAGCACCATGAAAGAGATGAATGTCCACTTTTTTCTGGACGCGCACGATTTCCTTTGCCTGCTGTTCAAGTCTTTTTTCATTCAATGGATTGGCAATACCCACCTGCCCGACATGATCAGTAATGACAAGGAACTTTCGTCCCAATTTTTCGGCAGCGCGCGCCATCTCTTCGACGGTATTATGCCCATCACTCCATTCGGTGTGCACCTGAAAATCGCCAAAGCACGAGCCATAATCCAGAAGATTGGGCAACTTGTGTTTCATGCCTGCTTCTATCTCTCCCATGTTCTCGCGCAGTTCTGGCGGCATGATATCGACGCCAAGTTTTTTGTAGATGTCTTCTTCTGTTTTACCTGCAACCCACTTTTTATCTTTCAGCGTAAAAAGCCCGTACTCACTGAGCGTCAAACCTTTTTTCAACGCAAGTTTACGCAGCTCGACATTGTGTTCTTTATTGCCTGTAAAATATTGTAAAGCGCTGCCAAATTCGTCTTCTTTGACAACGCGAACATCCACCTGCATGCCATTTTTAAGCAGCACCGATGATTTTGATGTGCCATGAGCAAGAACACGAGCAACATCATTCATCTGCACAAAGAAATCCATAACTTTTTGTGGTTGAGACGAAACAATCAACACATCGATATCACCAATGGTTTCTTTCTTTCGTCGATAGGAACCTGCAACTTCAATTTTTTTCACCGACGGATGTACCTGCAATTTATGTCGGAGTTCTTCAACCTGCGGAATAACGTAGCCTAAAAGCGCTCTGCCTTTCTGCTGTTGTGCAAAAGAAATTCCGTTCAGGATGGATTCTTCGACTTTCTGTCCAAGGCTTGCGATGCACTGTATCTTATGTTCTTCAGCAGCTTTTTTCAAATCAGCAAGCGTTTTTACGTTCAGTTTGTCATAGAGAAGTTTCATTCGTTTTGGGCCAAGACCAGGCACTTTTCCCAATTGTTCCACATCCATCGGCATTTTTTTCTTTAAATCAAAATAGTACTTTATTTTACCCGTCGTGATGTACTCCACAATTTTTTCCGCAATGCTTTCACCAATGCCCGACAGTTCAAGAATTGCGCCGCGTTTCCATACGTCTTCAACATCTTCGGATAACCCTTCAATAGTTCGTGCAGCGTGCTGATACGCTCGAGGCTTAAATGGAATATTTTGAAGTTCGAGCATTTCTGCAATGTCAAAAAGAAGTTTTGCAATCTCCTGATTTTTCATAAGGAATACTATCGTTTAAGAATATTTAAATCTTTCAGGATGCGAAACGTAAATACCAGATAATTTTCACGCAAAATACAACCAATGGATTCCTGCCAAGACGTTACGAAAGGAAGAAAAAAAATAAACGTAACTTTATTTCGCATTCTTTATTGCTTCAACGGAAAACAATAAATAGGAAGGCAGCATGAAATACATATGGCCTCGATGAAAAGCGTCCACATTATCATTCACGGAGAAGTTCAAAAAGTTGGATTTCGCGCAGAAGCACGTTTCGTCGCAAAAAATCTTCATCTCAAAGGATGGGTACGCAACAATACTGACGGAACCGTTGAAATCACCGCTGAGGGTGAAGAGGATAAATTGAAAGAGTTTTATCGTTGGTGCCAGCGCGGCCCAAGAAATGCACGTGTGGACAAGCTGGGCCTAGAATGGAAAGAGGCAACAAAAAAATTCAAACAGTTTATTATCGTGTAAAAATGTGATGTTTTTCGTTTCCTTCGAGTTCAGAAAGAATTCGTTTCACCACAATTGATTTAGGGTCGGGCATCAAACGAACGCGTTTTCTGATATCCAAAAAATCTGAAAAAGGTTTTTCTTTGCGAGCCTCGATGATTTCCCACATGTGTTTTTTTCCCAATCCGGGCAAAAGCTCAAGCTGATGCATTCGCGTCGTCATCGGCTGGGCTTTGTTGAAGAATGACACAAAGCGTACTTCGTCCTGCGTCACAAGTCCTAACACGACGGTAGAAATTTCAGCGCGTGCAGTTGCTGTCAATCGTTCAAAAGGTAAACGTCCTTTGATGTGATGGATTTTGTCGCGCTTGCCATCACCGATGTACACTTGTTCATGGGGTTGAAGAATCACATCTCTTTTCGGCACAAGTTCTAGTAAAGCATAATGTGAAACACCGATTGCCTGAACGATTGCAGTCTTCTGATGACTTGGACGGTCGTCAAATGCATAACCGTATTGCAAAAAGTCAAGGACTACAGCTTGTTCTTCTTTGCGCTCATCAGGCATCCGTTCCTCTGGAGAAGGTGCTTCATCTGCCATAAAAAGTATCACTCCACCTGCTGAACTGCTTCAGCAATTCGTTCGTAATCCTTGCGGGTTAAACTAACGGTCGCGCCCTGAAAAAGAAGTTTGACATCATCAGCGGTCTTCGGCACCAAATCAACAATCATCGTTAAGTATTCTGATTTCATGCGGCTGATTTCAAGCTCTTCTAGTTTCTTTCGTAATGTACGAGCTTTTGCATTGCTGAAAACGGAAAATTCCTGTAAGTATTCTTCACATTTGGTTGCGCGAAAGCCAAGTTGTCCATCTCTTGTTTTCACACGTTCTAATTCTTCTTTCACTTCAGCCAGCGGAACCGGCTGTTCTTGAATCAATTCTGGTTTAACCATTACATTTTCCTCAGATGAAGGGGATGAACAATAAGCATTTTTTCCTTGTTGCCATCTTTAAATTGAATTTTGTAACATTCGCCCTGCTTTCCACCGACTGCACCTGCACGTCCATGAAATCGTGAGTGATACAAACTTCCATGATAAGACGAGTCAGCCATCAGCACGACACGATCGCCGACATTCAGCGTCTGGAAAAAGGAGGTCATGCTCTTCTTTCCTTTCGTGCGATAATGCTTTGTAAATCTCGTTCGTGATTTTCTTCGTGAACCGCCAATTCTTCGTACCATGTCAGAACCTGAAGTTTACTTCTATAAAAAGCTTCCGCTGTGATGAGGCAAAAATAGAGAATAACCATGTCGTGACAAAATGTCGATGTTTAACCCTAAAAGAGTAACATTTATATATCACGTGGGTTTTATGAAATTCATCAAAGGGGATAATAATGAGAAACTTCTTCCTCGGCCTCAAAGAAAAATTAACCAAACGTAATACAGAAAGCGAAATGCAGGAGAGCGACGAGTATGTCGAACTTGGCAACGAAAGCGCTGGTGAACGTTCAAAGGTTATTGTCCGACCATTTATGCTTGACGACTTTGAAGACATCCGTCAAATTCTTGATTCTTTACGTGAAGGTTTTACAGTCGCATTAATCAATATCAAGCCATTAAAAGAAAAAGACATTGTTGAACTCAAACGCGCCATCAACAAGCTGAAAAAGACATGCGACGCAATTGATGGTGACATTGCTGGTTTTGGTGAAGATTACATTGTTGCTGTTCCAAGCTTCGCAAAGATACATCGAGCAAAAGAAGGCGGAGCGGCAGTAAAAGAAGAAGCAGCAAAAGCAGAAGAGCCTCAAGAATAGTTATATAATCAAGTGTAACACGTTCAACTAATTTTCGCCGTTACGAAAGTAAGAAAAAAAAATAAACGTTTTTTTTAAACGTAACTTATTTTCGCCTTCCTTCTGCTCCAACGACCGCGACGAAAAACAGCGAACAAACATTGTGAAAAACTAAACGTTTTTAAAATCATCTTATCTTGCACGTTAAAATGACAGATGAATTGAAAAATCAGCCATGTCCGATTTGTGCAGAGAAGAAATGCACACTCCGTGAAGAGGAAATAGACGTTCCTTTTTTCGGCAAGACTTTTATTTTCTCGATGACCTGCGAAGCTTGCGGTTATCGAAAGGCAGACGTCGAAGCAGCCGAGCACAAAGAACCATGCAAATATACGATTGAAGTGTCTGAAGAAGCAGACTTGAACGCGCGCATCGTCAAGAGCAGTGAGGGTACAGTAAAAATACCACACATCATGACGATTGAATCAGGACCTGAAAGCGAAGGTTATATTACAAATGTTGAAGGCTTGTTAACAAAAGTCAAGAAAGTGTTGGAAAGCAGCTATGAGGCTGAGGAAGAAGACGACAACAAAAACAAGCTGAAGAACATGATTAAAAAAGTGAATAAAGTTCTTGCCTGTCACGAAGCGATAAAAATAACGATTGAAGATTCTTCGGGTAATTCTGCAATCATTTCAGATAAAGCTGTGAAGACGGGGATGAAAAGCTAAATTACTGGAGTAATAAATCATAGACACGAGGAGAAACCTGTGCACGTTCTTTGTACTCAGATTTAAGTTTTTCAATGACATCGAGTATTGTAAATTTTGGCGCAACAGCGATAACATCAATTTCTACAGGTTCATAACGACGATTGAATTCTTGAGCTTCGTTGCAGACATAGCCTCGCACAACAAGCCCATTATCAACGACGTTGAGAACGCGCAGCGCAACAAAGAGTTCCGCCATCAGACCTTTAATATCCATGATTGAATGGAGATATTGTTTTTTGCTCGGCGCATGCTCACTGGGCAAACCGCGCGTGACTTTGCTCCAATCTCTTGGCCGCGAAACATCGAGACAATCCTCGACAGGCACATGAAGACGTTCGCTTGCACGACAAATTGCGTCAAGACAATCCCACTGTTTTTCAGATAAGAAAGAATGATCATCACCATGCGCAGCCTCGTAACGCTTAAGCCATGTGAGTGCCGCGGCATAAACATCGGGGTCATAGAAAGGCATATCAACAGCAACATCAGTCCATTCAAGACAGTCAACCAAATGATGTTGTCTCATACCTCTTTTAATCGCCACCACACTGCCGATAATTGGCAGGTCAGGAAGAACAGCACGAAGCTGGCGCATCGCATGAGGGTGTTGTCTCTTTTTGGTGCCCATTCGTC
>DATEAE010000010.1:0-11679 GCA_035288505.1 Candidatus Nanoarchaeia archaeon | reverse complement strand
TATCAAACAAATTGAGAACTGGGCGAATGCAAATAGTCACGTGATGTGGCTCCAGAAAGTTATCGGAATCTGCGATATCGAAATTGAAGTCGAAGTCAAAAACAGGGTTGAATTAGAACTATTGTTGAACGAATTGAGAAGTAAGTTTACACATATCCGAAAAATTGTTTTCTTTTCACAGGAATACAAAAAATTTACATTCCTTCCCTGAGCCAGTACACACTGGATGCTGAGGAATTAAACGTAATTTCTGGCATCTTGTGGAGCATTGGACAACTGATGAGCTCAATAAGGCGGCTCTGTGCGTGAGATTTATAAATCATCAAATTAAAATGCAAATTATGGACAAACTGGTGGTGTTTCAGGATAAGAACATACGAAGAATCTGGCATGATAACGAGTGGTATTTTTCTGTTGTAGATGTTATCAATGCATTAACTGACAGTGATAATCCCCGAAATTACTGGAACATGCTCAAAGCGAGAGAATTAGAGCACGGGGTTGAACTGTCCACATTTTGTGTACAGTTGAAGTTGCCTGCCGAAGATAATAAGTTAAGAAAGACAGATTGTGCACATACGAAATCTCTATTCCGAATAATCCAGTCCGTGCCCTCTAGGAATGCTGAGCCCTTTAAAGTTTGGTTAGCAACAGTTGGTTATGAACGCATCCAAGAAATTGAAAACCCAGAACTCGCTCAAAATCGTGTGAAAAAATATTACGAACTCAAGGGATATCCAAAAGATTGGATTGACAAGCGATTGCGCGGCATTGCCATTCGACAAGAATTGACAGAAGAATGGAAAGCACGTGGCGCTCAGGAAGAAAGAGAGTTTGCTATTCTTACCAATGAGATCTCCATAGCAACATTTGGAAAAACTGTTGGCGAATACAAAAAGTTTAAACGATTGACTCGTCAAAACCAAAATCTGCGCGATCACATGACAGACTGGGAACTGATTCTTACTATGATTGGGGAAAAGGCTACAACTGACATTACTGTTGCAAAAGATGCGAAGGGTATTCCTGAATTGCAGCAGATGGCGCACGAGGGGGGCGACATTGCACACAATACGCGCAAGGAAATCGAGCAGAAGGTTGGCAAGTCAATAGTTTCTTCTGAAAATTTTCTTCATTTAGAAAAAAAAGAGAGGAAAAATCTAACCTAACATGTTCATCGACCCTCACGTTCATTGCAGGGATGACAAACAGTCGTATAAAGAGACGATTGCACATGCGCTATCAGTTGCTGAACGCGTTGGCATGAGCGCAATCTTTGACATGCCGAATACTGAGCCGCCTATTTTCAGTTTGCAGCAGGCGCTTGAAAGAATTGAATTGGCAAAAAAAGTGAGAAGTCCTGTCTTCTATGGCTTGCATGTCGGGTTGAGCGCAGATGTACGACAGATTGAGAATGCAGTCAAAGCCTATGATATGTTGCCTGAAGTTGTCGGCTTCAAAATGTTTGCCGGTCACTCGACAGGTAATCTTGGGGTTACTGACGAAAAGTCCCAACAATTTGTTTATGATGTTCTTGAGGACTTTGGTTATACTGGTGTGATTGCAGTTCATTGCGAGAAAGAATCGTTGATGAAACCTCATTTGTGGAACCCATTAAAACCTGTAAGTCATTCTGTTGTACGTTCTCCGGAAGCGGAGGTTGCATCAGTAACTGATCAAGTTTCATTTTGCACTGCAGCTGGTTTTAAAGGAAACCTTCATGTTGCACATATCTCTGTGCCGGCTGCGGTTGATATTGTTCAGAAAGCAAAACGCAACATTAACATCACTTCTGGCGTTTGCCCTCATCATTGTGTTTTGAATACGACGCATCTCGAAAAAAGTTTGTTGTTTAAAACTAATCCACCATTGCGCGTTAAATCCATGGCTGACCAAATGTTTGATTACTTATGTTCTGGACAGATTGACTGGGTAGAAACAGACCATGCTCCTCATCTTGCAAAAGAAAAACTGAATGAACCCTATTTGTCGGGAATTCCCGGTTTGCCTTTCTATCCTCGCTTTGTCGAAAAAATACGGCAGCGTGTGAGCAAACAGCAGTTATTTGACATCACTTTTGGCAATATTAAAAAGACATTTGGTGTTGATATAAATCAACGGATGTGTGAACCACAGTTTGACCTCGGAAAAGAATATGATGTCGATGTTTATCACGATTTGTGATATTTAATCTGCTGCAATGTTCGCTGTCTGCTGTCTATGTATAAGTCAATCAACGTCAATGACATTGCAAGAACAACAGGACCGACAATAATTCCAGGCACTCCCATCAATGCCAATCCTCCAAACGTACCGATGAACACCACAAGAGGATGGACGCGAATGTTGTCCCCAATAATTTTCGGCTTGATGATATTGTCAATTGTGGAAATGATGAGTGCTCCAAAAAGAAATAAACCGATGCCTCGTCCTATAACCATATTCTCTGCGGTCGCCAATCCTTCAATGATGAGCAGGAGCGATGCAGGTACCCATACTAATCCTGTTCCAACTATTGGGATTAGTGCCAAAAAGAACATGACGATTCCCCATGTGATTGGCGATGAAATACCAAAAATCCAAAAACCAATTGTGCCGATAAAACCCTGTATTGCCGCAACAAGCAAAGAGCCAAACACAACGCCGTGCATGACGCTGCTGAACCTATCAAAAATAACGCGCTGGGTCTGCGGGTTTGATGAAAGCATCCGTCGAATTGCTTCTTTTACTTTTTCAGCATCTCGCATCAGGTAAAATGTCGTTGCGAGAATAATAAAAATCTCAAGTGCGCGACGCGGCATTGTTAGAAAAAACTGTGTTGCTTCTCCTCGTAAATATTCGGTTCCAACTTGCAATGATTTCTGGATGGATCGCTGTACTTCATTAAGATTGAACCAGCTTTGCAGGTTCTGGCACAAATCGCTTCTACACCATTGATAGAAATTGCTGCTCAGCAACAGTTCTTTTCCCTGCACGTACAGCACATATGTTTCACGTGAAATCGTATTCACAATGAATATGGCAGGGATTGTAACGAGAGCGAGAATAAAAATGGTTACGAGTACGGAAGAAAGTGTCGGGTATTTTACATACTTTAGTACGCGGTTGTAGATGGGACGAAATGTATACGCTATAATTGTTCCGGCAAGCAATGGAATGATGAATGGCTTAATAACAAAAAAAGATGTGATTATCGCGAGTGCTATCACTGCCGGAATCACATATTTGTTGAATTGCATTGTCTATCAGTGTTTATTAATGATATTGGAATATATAAATGTGCTGAAAAGCTTTTTAAATGAATGGCGCACCATTCGCGTGAATGGGCTCGTGGTCTAGTGGTTATGACATCTCGTTGACGAACACAGTTCAGAATCGAGAAGGTCCCCAGTTCGAAATAATAACGAAAGTCTGGGCGGGCCCATGTTTTCTTCTTCAAAAGAATTATTAACTTCCTGCCTATCAAACGCTCTGTGAGAATAAAACTTGGTATCTTACTTGTACTGATTGCTTTGGTAGGGTGTGCGCAATCTTCTCTGTCTGTGAATTACAACTATTCAACAGAAGGAAGCTTTTACGACGTAAAAATTGAAAACTCAAACATTGCTTATACACATCTCGATTTCGAAAAGATACGAGATAAATGTTCTGGATGGATACAGCAGGCACCGTGCTGGGATGTAAATGATTTAATCACAGAAGAAGCACAATTAACGTCAGAAGAAATTCGTGTCTTACAGGGGTTGAGTGTTGAAGCAAAACAATTGGAAAGTTATTATGGGCCAGCAAAAGGACAACGATGTTACCCTTATGTTTTACAGGTTGATACTAAAGAGATAACCTATTGCAGCAGACCGGATGGTCCGGCACAACCTGAAGCTTTTGCTCAGCTTACCCTGAACATAGAAGAAATTGTTACTCGAACATTTATTTTGTCGTAAACCCCATAAGTTATTTATATCTCAACGAGATTATCTGGCTATGGTTGTTTTTGATATCGAACTTGAACGTGCAGAACGACAGTTTTTTGATATATTGCTTGACTTCAACTACGCCGATGAAGGCCAGATGAAGCATTTAGTGAGTAAAGCAAAACTCCATGCTCAAAAGATTCCAATGTTTTCTGATTGGCCACAGAACGACAAGCAATTCTGGGATGCTGAAGCGCTTTTCTGGAATGGTCGCATGGAGCGCGAAGTACGCGATTCCATCCGCGCTGAATTATCTCATCTGCATGGAAAAAATCTCGATTTGGCTGCAGGAAGCGTATCCTATGTTCCTTATTCTGTCGCGGTCGACTTCTCTGAAGAAATGCTGCATCTCAATCCAGCTCAGGAAAAAGTCGTTGCAAATCTCGAAGAGAAGTTGCCCTTTGCAGATGAATTATTTGACAGTGCGACACTTGTTTTTGGTGTGAACTACATACAAAACATTGCGCAGCTGTTTGCAGAAGTTCATCGAATGTTAAAACCTAATGGACGTGTTGTTATCGTGCAGGCACCTTCAGTCTCAGCATTGCACAAGCTGCATTACAAGAATTCAGTTGGCGATGTGGAATTGCGTGTTCTATTGGGCAAACTCGGCTTTCGTGTCAGGTCGCAGCAGAAAGAATTGCACGGAAGAAAGCTGCTTTTTGTGGATGCGGAGAAAACCTCTCTATAATAAAAACAAATAACGGGCCCAGTGGGATTTTCACCACTTTCTTGCCGAAAGTGAGCAAAGATGCTGGAGACCTTCGCTTCGCTCAATCTCCATTAAAATAATAATACGGGCCCAGTGGGACTTACGTATCCTGAGGAGTGTCCTCTTGGATATTCGAACCCACGGCCTATAAACCGGTTATTTCATAACCTCTGGTTAAGAGCCAGTCGCTCTGACCAGGCTGAGCTATGAGCCCGTGACGCTGGATTCGTTTGCCTATGCTTAAATACCTTTCTGTGTGATGACTGCTTGACTTTATTCTATTCAAGCCGCCGAACGCTTTTTAAACCTGTACTCAAAAGTTCGTTTCAATGCTCGATAGAAACAGAATAAATCTCACACCAATTACATATTCGCTGTACAGAGAGCTGCGTGTGAGGATGCATAAAAATGATGATAGGGTGTATAAATCTGCAGATATGCTCTATGCACAAATAACACCGCCGATGTACGAGCTTGGCAGCTTCGGAGAGCTTTGTGCACGCGCTGATGCGGACAACCTTGTTTTCCGGCTTTCCATTCCTCTTGCCCGCGGTTGGGGACGATTCTATCGACCATTTCCACTGAAAGATATAGAAGTTCTCGCTGAACAAAATGGCGTGCTCTTCGTGCATACCTCCGCAGGGCGTGATACTCATCAGCTCTGCTTCGAGCGCGATGGGACAAGGATAGTTCCAGTAGATTTATCGGCACCCGTAGCGGCATTGCCTTGTTACACGTGGCTTGGGCGCGCGCCACGGGAATCTTATGTGCGTGCACTTGTTGATGCAGACCAGTTGATTTCCAGAGAAAGACGTTAGTACAATTTTAATTGACCAACAATCTCATCAATCCTTTCATCATCATCCGGTCCAATCGCGACTGCGGTTTTTGTTCCTGGTGTGACGACTGTCTTGCCCGCATCGGTGATTAGAGAGGCAACAATTTCATGTTCTTTTGCTGTCTGAAAAAAATGGACCAACTCTTTTTCGTCTTTTACCTTGAGAACAATCTTTGCCATGCCCGATGCTTTCCATTCATCAATGGTTCTCTTATCACTTTTCAAAACTGCATCGACAGAGGCATGTGCTGCCTGTGCTGCTGCTTTGCCTTTGGGCAACTTCAAATCTGCGCGGATGAGGATGGCTTGTTTCACATCTCCTTGAAACCAGGTTGTGTTTAAAATTCTTTGCACGAAAGTTTTATATTGTTTAAAGCAATGTTTGAACTTATGATTACGGTGTGGGAAGCCGATGGAAAAGAGGTCCGTGCAACTTCTCTTGATAAATGGAAAAAATCTACCTGCTGGATAGATTGTACACAATTGTCCCATGCTGAACAAGAAAAGCTGGCTCATACAGTAGGTATCCCTGTTGCTAATCTCAGAGAAGCCGTTGATGCTCACAAGCGACCTCGTTTGGTGTCTACCTCGAAATATACTCTTATCGTTTTTCGCGGCGTGAACAAAGATTCCTCACATGTTCATACCGTTGTCCTTGCGTTGTTTATTTTCAGGAATTTCGTCCTCAGTATTCATGAGGGTCCTGTTCGTGGATTGGAAACTGTTCGTGGCTTTTCGCGTGAACGTAAGGCTGAGTTGTGTCTCAAACCCATCCTGTTTGCGTACCATATTCTCGATGCATCCGTTGCTGGCTTTTTTAGTGTCATGGAGGAGATTGAACGAGAAGTTGACACGGTGGAAAATCAGGTTCTTAAAGAACCGTCGAAAATTGCAATGCAACGCTTGTTTCTGGTGAAACGACGACTTATTTATATTCAGAAGGCGCTTGCGACTGATAGGGATGTTATTGCGTCTGTTGAGCGGTTGCAGGATCATGAAGTTCGTGAACATTTTCGTGACCTGTATCAGGATGTCGCTCAGCTGTTTGATATGGTGATGACCTACCGTGATGTTCTTACATCTGTCATGGACATGTATGTCAGCTCGATGAGCAATAATCTCAACAAAGTGATGAAAACCTTAACCATTTTATCCGCTTATGTCATGGTTCCTACGCTGATTTCAGGTATTTACGGCATGAACTTTCGATTTATGCCAGAATTATTATGGCAGTGGGGATATCTGTTCTCTTTGACGCTCATGGCGCTGTCTATCGTCGTGTTTTACATTTATTTCAAAAGGAAAGGGTGGCTCACATGGCCATAAATACCTGGAAGTTATGGGAAAAGCTAGGTTTCAAGCACGGGGAAGTGCGAGCGTCTGCAGATGACGATATTGAAGCTGTTGTTACATACCTGAAAGAAGTGCACTATGATGTGCGTGAATTGTTGCATTATTTTGCGGAACTGAAGCAGATCCGTTCTGAACGCAGAGTGCTTACTGATGAAGAAAAAAAAATAGATAATCTGCGCAAACAGATTGAGATTTATGACCGATTGCTGTTGAGATTTGAGTATTACACGCAGGATGCTGATGTGAATGCTATTAGAGTCAAGATGGTTGCGAAATTCTTCAAGGAACAGGCAAATAAGTACAAGTTATATGCATCGCTGGAACGGATGAAACGTGAACCACGATGGTTTTTTGACTGGTGAATGTGTTTAACGGACTTTACGTCCCTGGCGTTACGAAAGGAAGAAAAAATATATTTTTTAGAATTTTTTGCCTTCCTTTTGCTCTTACAACCACAACTAAAAACGTCTCAAGCGTGACCTTTCTTATTTTTGTGCAACATTAATAAACCACTTCTTTTTTCTCGATAATCATGCGCGAGCCCAAAAACATGGACGAATGTGTGTATATGACCAATCGTTTTCTCAGCGATAAAGGCAGCGTGAGATGTTGGGTGTTTCGGGAGAAATGCCCCAAATGCGGCAAAGGGCTAATGGGTAAGCCGCGCGGTGAATCAGGAAAAATAAAAATCCGTGCAAAAGAATATGTTTGTTCTGAATGTGGTCATACTGCTGGCAAAGAATATGAAGATACGTTGACTGCAAGTATTGTTTATGCTTGTCCAAAATGTGAACACGCTGGTGAGATAGAGTTGCCATTCAAACGAAAAAAAATGAAGATGTTTGATGATGAGAAACAAAAGAATGTCACTGTTGATGCGCTGCAGTTTGGCTGCTCAAAATGTTCAGAAAAAATTTATGTGACGAAGAAGCTGAAGTGATTACCAGAGAATTATTGCTTTTGCTTGTCTGGTTTTTTTGGTCGTATCTTTCTCTTATCTTTTGCGCGTTTGTCAATCTTTTTTTCGTATGGCATAATTCTGGCTGTAATGCCAAAATGCTGTAAAGCTTCTTCATTTCTATATGTGTCGTATCCTAGTCGAACAAATATTGCAGGTGCTTCTGGTCTTTCGGGTTGTGCAATTGCATAGTTTGCGAGTAATTGTGTCACAACGTCTTTCACTATACCTGTAGAGAGCTGGAATAGGTCTGTTTTTACTATGATGTTCTCCATGTCACCTTTCGTATGGTGATCAATGATTGCATTTGGCAGTGTTTCTTTCACGCTCGCTATCCAAGATTTATCGGTTGAATGTCTTTCCCTGAGGACGATATTTGCATGCAATTCATCAAGTGGTCTGTATGGTACTGTGTCATCAGTGTCGTTATATAATCTAGCCAGATATTGTCCGGTAGCTTGGTTTTCATTCATGTCTCAAGTTTATTTCACGCTTTCCTTTTAAACTTATTGAGAATTATTTCCGCTTTCTCTCATCATCCCCACAACCTTAAAAAGGACAGGCAAAATCTTATCCCCATGGAACGCAAAAAACTGCTCATTACCGCAGCATTGCCGTATGCAAACGGCTCTATCCATATAGGGCATCTGCTGGAGTATATTCAGGCAGACGTTATTACAAGGTTTTTGCGACTCACTGGAAACGATGTCATCTTTCTCTGCGCTTCTGATACTCATGGGACGCCTATCGAAGTTAATGCTGCAAAAATGGGCATGACACCGCAAACGATGGTGCAGAAGTTCAATGAGGAACATAAAAGAGATTTTGAAAGTTATCTTGTTCAGTTTGATGATTTTTATACAACACATTCCGATGAAAACAAAGAACTCAGCGAGTTTTTTTTTGAAACACTGAAGAAGAAAGGCTATATCTACACAAAGAAAATTCATGTTATTTATTGTCCGTCCTGTTCACGAACTTTGCCTGACCGGTATGTTCGGGGAACGTGTCCTCATTGCACAACGAAGGACCAGTACGGTGACATCTGCGAAAATTGTGGCGTTGTACTGAAAGGAATCGAACTTGTTGATCCCAAATGCAGTATCTGCGCGACCACACCTATCCAAAAAGAACGCGAACATTATTTTTTTAAATTGCGTTCATTTGAAAAAGAGCTGCGTGAGTGGCTTTCAAACAAAAATTTGCAGCAGGAAATCGTTAACCATATTACTGGCTGGCTCGACAAAGGGCTGGAAGACTGGTGCATCTCGCGTGATGGTCCTTACTTCGGATTTTTAATACCGGGAGAAACTGAAAAATATTTTTATGTATGGCTTGACGCACCGATTGGATACGTTGCGACGACAAAACATTTTACTGACGATTGGAAAGACTACTGGACTGGCGACGGGCAGTATATGCATTTCATCGGCAAGGACATCATTTATTTCCATTTTCTGTTCTGGCCTGCCATGCTCATGGGCGTTGGATTCAATTTGCCTGAAAGAATTGTTGTTCATGGTTTTTTGACCGTCAATGGCGAGAAAATGAGCAAGAGCAGAGGAACGTTTTTTACCGCACGCGACTTTTTGAAACTTTATGAGCCGGAATTTTTGCGATTCTACTATGCACAGCACTTGAGCGAAAAGCTTGCTGATGTCAATCTTGATTTTGAAGATTTTGAGTTTGTTATTAATAATACTCTCATTGGAAATGTTGCGAACTTTTGTTATCGCGTGTTGTCATTCATTGCAAAAGAATATAACGGCGAAATAGAAAATATTACTGACTCAGGATTCTTCAAAGAAATTGAACTGCGTGCAGAACGAATTGCTGAATGCTATGAACATTTTGATGTTCGACACGCTTCATCCGAAATACTCGCTCTTTGTGATGCAGGCAATGCTTTTTTTCAGGCTGTAGAACCCTGGAAAAATAAAGAAGCATCAAAAAATGCTGTTGGTGTCGCTGCGAATATCGTTCGGACACTGTCCATTGTGATATCGCCGATACTGCCACGCTTTGCGGAACGAATCCAGCAGCAGATGAGCGAAAAACCTTTGCGATGGAGTGACATCCGTTTTGTTTCAAGCATTATTGTAAGCAATGCAGAAATCGTGTTGCGCAAGATAGAAAAAAAATCAAAACCACTCGAATTTCCGTTAGATTTACGCGTGGGAAAAGTTGTTTCTGTAGAACATCATTCGAATGCAGAACAGTTGTATATCGTTCAGCTCGATATGGGAAATGAAAGACGACAGCTTGTTGCAGGTTTGCGAAAATATTATACACCAGAACAGCTCGAAGGCAAGCATGTTGTTGTTTGTACCAATCTCAAACCTGCAAAGATTAGAGGCGTGACCAGTCAGGGAATGATGCTGGCAGCAGATGATGCAGAACGTGTCGTGGTTCTAGAAGCAGCTCAGACAACGCCTGGTGAAAAAGTGACGATGCACGGGTTTGAAAATGGACGAAAGCAAGTGACGATTGAAGATTTTGGAAAACTTGGATTGCGTGTTGTCGATGGCAAAGTTGTTTGGAATAAAGCTCATTTGCACACGCCGGTTGAAGATATTGTGGTGAATGGTGTTGAGAATGGGGCGATGGTGAGATAGTTACCAGTGTTGTCTTATTGTAGTTATTTCATCGGCATACCGAATATCTCTTCTCTTATGTTCTGTTTTACACCACTCTTGCATCACTACATATGCCATTCCATCCACAAACATACCGAATGAGCCTGCGGTGTCTTGTAATTGTTGCAGTCTCAGTGCATACTCATGTTCGATGTCAGCCTTTGGAATTATAGCTCCGAATTCAAGAACTAACTTGGCTATGTTGTCCTGATTAGGCTGTTTTTTAGTGTCTGGATTACTTTCTGTCATATTGGTTTGCTCTCCTTCGTTCTTAATAAATTTTTCGTGATTTTTTCTCAAAACTAACCCATGCGTAATTTTACCAAACTATTGCCCAAAGAAGAAAGAAATAAATGTTACGTATTTTTTTGCTTCCTTTTGCTTCAATGACCACTACTCACGGTGCTCATCCCTTCAGTTTTTCTAGGAGTTTTGCGTACTGAGCTGTTGTGATGTAATACCCATTCTCAATAAGCAGATTGAGTATATTAAGCGCTTTTTCTTTGCTGAGCAATCCTTTCTGCACTGCGAGAAAAATGACGGTTGTTGTTCTGAGTGTTTCAATTCCCAATTCGTGTGCGCGTTGTATCGCTACAGCATCGTCAATAAGCAATGTGTCTTTTGTTTCGTATGCAAGACTAATGGCTGCATTTTCTCCACTTCCTAAACCCAGTGGCAGCAATCGTTTTGGCTCTCTCGCATGCAAAAATGTTTTTGAAAGTTCTTTTAATACAATAAATCCTGGTTTCCCTTCAACTAAAATTTCTGTTCTTACAGCTTCTGGGATAACTATTTTTTCGAACAATTTTTGCAAGATTGCGAGTTCATTTATCCTTGCAAGTGAAATCAATGGCGTTGCGTTTGATATCATAACAGTTCAAGGTCCCTTTCTAAGTCCTGAGAGGAATATCCTGTCCAGTTGATGTTGTGCTTTTTAACGAGCTCAAGCATGTCCCATATCGTGAGATTACATTCCTCTGCTGCTTTTCCTATCGATATTTTGTGCGCAGCGAGTTTTTGTAAAGCTTCATTTATTTTCCATTCCTGTGTTGCGCTTGCTAAAAGACGGCGTATCACTTCACTCCTATCCGTATGAAGGCTTTTTCCTATCTGTTCTATATCTTTGAGGATGGGCTTTTCCAATCTGACTGATATTGTTGTTTCCATGTGTACAATATATTACAACGTATACCTATTTATATCTTTTGTTT
>DATEAE010000009.1:0-3125 GCA_035288505.1 Candidatus Nanoarchaeia archaeon | reverse complement strand
CACTTTCCACTTATTATTTTGCAGCCGTAACTTGAAAATGAGGCCATCTTGTCCGGGGATATTGACCCTCGAATTAAACACGACTTCCATGTGCGCTTCATTAGCAGAGACGAGGTTCACTGCTTGATTTTCAATATTCTTTCTGGATAATTTCGTTGTTTCTGCTGAGTGCTTAACTTCTTTCAGAGAGGTCTCGCGGTCAGATCTGTAAATTTGATTGAGCTGGTCAGTTGTTGTTGCAAGAAGAGACTCATAATCCCCAGTTTCATATGCTTCAAGATAAGCAAAAACCGCCTTCTCCGGCGTACTCAAATCCAGCTCGTCTTTTTTGACCTGATTGCCATGTTCTGCATTCGTCCGCGTCTCCGCCAAAACCGTGTTTTCCAACCCAGAAACAGCTCTGCCCGTTTGCACTTGAGTTTTGTCCCCACATCCACCAAGAGCAGTCACTAACAAAGCACCATACAAACCAACCGGTGACGAGTATCGCATAAGCATTTATTGGTGAAACAACTATATAAACTTTTCTTTTTAATCATTGACAAGTGGTTAAAATAGTACCACGAGTATACTTTAATAAGAATCGAAGTCCCCTCTGTTTGGAAGAGTTTAGAGAAACCCCGTGAGCGTTTTTTTTTATTCGGGTGTAATGTAAGACACAACGCCCAAAATGCTTATATATAACTTATAGGTTATAACAGTGTAACATGAAAGTTATAACAAATTTAAACATCAAGGTTATGGAAGAAATAACCAAAGACCTGACGAAGAAATGGAGCATCAATGAGCTTTCAAAAAAGATAAAAAAGCATTACAGACCGGTACATGCTGCTGTTCAAACACTCATAAAACATGGATTCTTAACAAAAAATCAAAACAGTCTCATCGAACCAGCATTCAAGAACACGCTCCTACTGGAACTAGCGGAAAAACAAAGACTCGCCGACCATAATGACAAGGAGATAAGAATAATTAAAGATAAGTTGTCCCAAATAAAAACAGCATTTTTCTCGGCGGTGCTGTTTGGCTCTTCCGTAAATAAAAATGGGAAGGATATTGACATTCTGATGATAATACCCGATTCAGGAGAAGTGAGTATTTTTCAAAGGCAGGCAGAAGTTGAATTGGGCTCATTCTATTCTAAAGTTGACCTGAACGTGGCATCTGAAAAAAGCTGTTATGAAATGCTAAACAGGCCAAATCAGCTCAATGTAATGAATGAAATAATGAAAAACCACCTTGTTCTGGACGGAACAGAAAGCTTTTATAAAATCTTAAAAAGGTGGAAAAATGGTTGGTAAAGAAGAAGTTGAACTCATCACAAAGAAATTCAAAAAATTAGTCGCAGAGGGAAAAATCAGGAAGCCAAAAATCAATAAAGAGGAATTCTTCAAAAGAAAAGCTGATATCAGCTTACGACTTTCAAAAGAATTAGTGCAAAATCCAGATTATCACGATTGGAGTATTAATGCGTCATATTATTCAATGTTTTACAATGCAGTATGCCTTCTTGCGCATATGAAGATTGATTTAGATGATATTTCTGACAGTGTACACATACTCACTTATCAGGCATTGGTATACTTTTTTTACATAAAAGAAAGAAGAATAGAAGCAGAATATTTAGAAGAGTTCAGGACAAACATGGAAGAATCAGACAAAAGACTTAAAACATTGGCTAAACAAAAATCTGATGAAATTATTTCAAGCTTCAGAAATGCGAGAACTGACAGGGGAAAATATACTTATGAACTGGGTGAAGCAGCAGAATTGAAATCAGTAGAGACTGCCATAAGAAGAGCAGATGCTTTCGATATTTTAGCTCATAAACTGATGACCAGCTGATATATACAAATGTGAGCTGAACGGGTTCAATGTTAGAGCAGTCAGATAGCAATCAGCGTCTGTTTCAGATAGCTTTACAGATTTCCTTTTTGATTAAGTCTAACATTTCCACTGTTGTAGCAGACGGAAAAAAACTTGAAGTCAGAGTGCATTGTTTATCATGAAAGGACTGATAATTGTCGATTTCAACAGGACGTTGTACAACACGGAGAGTAATTCACTGTTTGCAGGAGTGCAAGAATTTCTCGCTGATTATTCACAGCAGTACATTCTCGCCCTTATTGGAAAAGGTGACGACAAGCGAGCACATCTCATCGACGAACTTAACATCAAAAAATATTTCAAGTATGTTCTTTTAAAGGAAGAAAAAGAAGAGTCTGATTTTAGTGAATGTGTAACACGTTTTGGAGCACACAATGCGTGGTCGATAGGTGACAGGATAAAAAAAGAGATTGTGCTCTCGAATAGAGCAGGACTAAAAACTATTTGGTTTAGAAACGGCAAGTTTGCATCCGAACTGCCTGAGAAAGCGAAAGAACAGCCGACATTTGTTGTGCGTTCGTTTCATGAAATTCGTAGCATTATTTCTTTATAACCTGCACATACATAATCATTGTCAAATACGACCTAATAACCCGCACTATACTTACACGAATTCACACAATTCTGGTCAGTGTACTGTGTTGGCTGCGAGCAAGTCGTCCTATAACTTCGACATCCCCACCAACTACGACTTACACAACTACGAGAACAAGGTGGTTGGTAAGAGCGTCTGCATTGATTGTTGTTTGTCATGCACAGATCGTATGCTAATTGTTTTTGTGCTAAATTCTGTTGTGATTCTGTCTGGGTGAGACATCGTCCGTCTCTGCAACCAAATTGACAGTTTACTTTTACATTTGAAAAACCCCAGGGATTACTTGCATCACAAATCCCCTCGTTTAAACTGCAACCGGTGCCTGAACACGATGACGCTTGACCATTAAAAGTTGAACAATAATCCCAATTATGAAGTGCTTGAGTTCCGTAGAAAGTTAGCCACGTGCCTGTCAGCTCTCCACGAGTAAATGGAGTATTTCCATTGTCAGAGTCCCTGCAGTCTCCTGCGTGTGGTGTGCAGCTTGCTTCATCAACTTGTCCATTGCAATTTTCATCAGCGCCTGTGCGACAGAGTTCCAAAGTAGGTGTGTTAGGAACACAAGCTAATGCTTGACCGTTGACACAGCTGTTCATTGTTCTTTGACAAAGACCAACACCACAGGTTGTAGAACCGAGGTTTT
>DATEAE010000008.1:0-2543 GCA_035288505.1 Candidatus Nanoarchaeia archaeon | reverse complement strand
GAATTGTGGTTTGCTGAACGCTTTCCGGAAGATATTTATCACCGGAAACAAAAGTCCTATGTTCGGAAGTAGTGGTTTCATGTGGTCACAAACAGCATGAACCATTACTTCTATTTAAAAGGAGAAACGCAAAAGCTCAGGAAAAAGAAGAAATAACTACTTTACTTTATTTAGTTCAGCATCCAGAATAATTGGTTCAATTATCTGTACCTCATGTGCCCAACGTGCTTCCCTCGATTTTGGAAGTTCATTCCATAAAAATATTTTTTTATTAAGATGATACGCAACCGCCATTTCCATCAAGGAAGAAGTTCCGATGTATCCTGGAACACCATTTTTTGGTAGATTGAGGATGATGATTGCATCATTTCTTGCCACTTGTTCAAATGCAGTTTTCAATACTTTATTCTTTATGCAGTGCCTCAAATCTTCGTCCAAGTCATCGATCGCTTTTGGATTCTGCAAATGAAGGTCAATGTCGCAAGGAAGTTCAACAATATGGCCTTCTTTTTCCAACTGATTTTTGAGCTTTATCATTTCTGTAGAAAACGTCATGCTGCCGCAGATCATTATTTTCATTTCATTTACCTCAACATAGCTTCAATATCCGGCCATGAATTAAGATACGTTGCTATATCTTTATTCAGTCTTCTACGCAACTTTATTTCTTCAGCGAGAATCAGCGCTTCATCTTCGCATAATGTTCCCACTTCTCTCGGAATAGGTTCGCCATCTTCATAAGTCCATGATCGTAAGAGGCTATTTTCATCGTCTGGTTCTCTTGCAACAACTCTTTGTAATTCTACAATATGCGGACGGCAGGATTCGAACCTGCGAACCCACTAAGGGACAAGCTCCTGAAGCTTGCGCATTTAACCGCTTTGCTACGTCCGCGCAAATCAATAAAAGAAGGAAGCGCTTTTTAAAATATCCTTTTTACTCAGCTGATTTGCTAAATGCATGTGCAATGGTTGGAGCGACTCGAAGTATTTTTTTCATCAAATCACTGGGCTCGCTTACCACGGTCAGTGAGACTGTTCCTTTATAGTCACTTTTTGACGTGCGCGTAAAGTCACCATTTACTCTTTCTTGTTTTCTTTCATATGTGAAGCGATAATGACCTGTCCATAAATCGTCGTTAGCATCTTTATACCCAAAAATACTCAATTCAACTTTAGATGGGGCGTTAATCAGTTCCAGCATCCTAACAACCTCATCGAGTTCTGCTCTTCCAATAGTTTTAATACTTGCTCTGTAATCCATGTTTTTTTCCTATTTTTCCCCTTTTTAAACCTTTCTCACTTAAAGGCTTTGCAAAAAAGTCCCACGTGATGCCTTGTTTCACATCAAAAGTGGTTCTGCCATTCAAACAGGATAACTGAACAGACTTTAAGTACAAAGCCTCACTTAAACGGATTATTCAGAAAATCATCCATTGTCCCGACGTGCAGCACTTCGTTATTTTCAGGATTTAATTCGTATACGGAATATAATTCATAAATTATTGCAAAATACCTGATTTTTCTTACATTGGCGCTGAATTTCAAAGGTAATTCACTGAGAATGACTGCACTATTTTTATAATGATTTTTTAATTCTTCTACTGCGAGATCCAAATCATTGTTTGTTTTTACTTCGACAATGTGTACGCTGTCGTTATATGTTGCGATTACGTCAATTTCTCCTGCAGTTAGTTTTTCTTTCCCTTTTTTGTACTCTATATTTTGCCCCACTGCCCGCGTCTGCTTCAAATAGCAGAATATGATAATTTCAACAAGTTGCTCGTGTGCTGCCAAGTTGCCCTTTGAGAAGTCAAGTTTAATCATTTATCCTCAAAACATCATTGGGCTTCAAAAGCGAAATAGCGACTTTCTTTTCTGCAATCTGGATGCGAATCGTCTTGTACGGATTGTAGCCTGGCTTTCCTTTGAGCAGCGGAACAATTTTATTGATTATTTCCTCATCCGTGATTTGGTTTTGGTGCTTGATGATTTCAATAGAGTATTCTTCTTCAGCAGTAATAAGTTGAGCTATGTCCTCTTTGATAGTTTTTACAATCTCGTCGGTTGAGCACCAGACCGTCACCGGAATCCACTCGCTTGTGCACGAAAAACCGTCCGGATTTGACATGAATAGCTCGCGAGCCTCTTCAACAACTTTTCGGCCGTCAAACTTGGTAATCACAGTAATAAATCCTGGGGCAAATAGTTCTTCATCATCTTTTTGGTCTCCAAGTTTTGCAATGACGTTATGCACCTCCTTCTTCGCTGAAAAATAGCCCGCGCTTCCATATTTCACTATCAGAACCGGTTCCATATTTCAAGCGAGGATTCTGGAGAGTTTAAAGACTTTTTCTTTGTGTTCCCTTGCAGGTGCTGTCAACCATTTGTCTCATTTTTAACTGAATAATTCGTGAATTAGTTCTCACTTCTGTAGAATATAGGTGGGTTTTAAACTTTAAAAAGGCAGGGTCACAAGTAGGGTTTGCTGTTTGTGAACTGGTTTTCACATTACGCTATCTCGAAATCGTCGAGAAAGCGTCC
>DATEAE010000007.1:0-16497 GCA_035288505.1 Candidatus Nanoarchaeia archaeon | reverse complement strand
CAAACCGGTGATTGCGGTAAAAAAAGCCTGAACTGGACCAGGTGGACTCATATCAACACCATCTCTGCTGTAGACGAGAAGGTCAGAGATATCATCGAACCATACGGTTGCGGTGCCAGCGTTCGTACCACCATCGCATTTTTCAAATCCCGCGATGCCTTTTCTTTTACAGGCTGTTTTGGAGAAATCGAAAAGAGGTGTGACATTTCCAGGTCGTACATTCAGCGACATGCCTACAACGGTTTTATTTGAATGAGCATTCGAATCAATGTATTTCAGCACACAAAAATGGTTGATGCAACTTGCATCGGAAGTACCATCAGCAAAACAGGAGGTTGATGATGCATCAATTTTTTCTTCACCGGTCTTAGCATCAATAGCCAGTTGCGGTTTTCCTTCAACTGCTTCTTTGAGTATATCATTGATTGAAACAAGCGAATGTTCGTAATCATCGCAATACAGTGTATATTTGTTTGGATCACCACGTGCACTCACAAGGTCCAGCAATTCTTTCGCGATTAATCTTGTTCGTGATGTCCATATACCCGCATCGCAATAATTGTCTGAAAAGAATTGTTTATCGCTGATGCATTGTGGCCAGTCTTCGGGTTTTGAAGAGCGGTAAAATTTTGAAACATTGTTATTAAATTCATTATTTCCATCAACGCTTACAAGACATTGTTGTTCAGTTGGACAAAAGCCTTTATTCCCTTTCAAATCAGTTTTTTCAGGTGATGCAATCCAAGAACCATCGATGCAACGGTAATTAGCGATTGGCAGTGCATCGGGAGTTGCTGCCATGTTTTCAACACATTGCTTTCCATCCCAGCATTTATTTTCCTCGCAGCAGGAGTAGCCGCCGAGGATAGGATTGACGTATGGCAAATTGAGAAGAGTATCACCGTCATAACCTGGATAATGTGTAAACACTGTTGGCGCAGGCTTGTTTGTTTCGTTAAAGACAAGCTGGACATCGTCGAAGGCGCAGTCGACTGGTGGTTGACCTACATTACTCGCAGATAGTAGAATACTAACTCGTTCCGCCCAGGTGGGAACAATATCATTTACAATTAACCGTTCATTTCCTGAAGTAGAAACGCGATAGCCACTGAGCCAATTGACCTGTTGGTTGTTCCAGAAAAGTAATTGTATTTGTGCTTCACCACTGCGACAAGTTGCATTGACCAACGCTGTGAACGCAGTGAGCGGTTGTACAATGTAGCCATCACTTTCTATTCCGTATTCTCCGCGGTTATTAGATTGGATAACAACAACATTTGTGCCATTCCCATGATGAGTCGCATTAACAACGACAGGCGCCGACTGGAAATGATTAAATCGTGGATGCAGTGCTTCATGCCAGTACTTAGGAATTTGAGCAGCATCAAATTCATCAAACCGTGGATTTTTTAGAATATTCACTCCAGGAATGATAGGAGAAACATGATGTGGCTCAGTAACTGTCTTTTCTTTCCATCCTTCATCCAGAATGGAACAAAGAAATTTCTCATCGCCATGAACTGAACACAGAGGAACATCAGTAATATCCACACCAGGATTCATCGATGGAATATTCGATCGAAGGCAGCCAAGAAATTTGTTGGTAAACAACATTTGTTGCGGAACAGAAGAAGCTGTAGTCTTCTCCAAATCTGAAAAAATATTATACAACAATGGTTGCTGATTTGCCGACGTTTCCGAAGGATACAAACATTCCCCGGACGGACAGCCATACGCGTGTTGTCCATATTCCACTGTCATTATTGTATTGTCTTTTACAATCTCCCCATTCCAGCAGCCCGCTTCACTATCGGAATAGAATTCGCGTCCGTCATCACCGCAGCATTGTGTGCCCGTCCATCCAAAACCGAGAGCGTTGCACGCGGACTTGCCCGCAGGCTCGCCGGGAATAGTACCGATAGAAGCACCACCTGTCCTGTCATCGAGATCAGCAATCCATGAGCTTTTCAATGCAGTATCAGAATATCGTGCATCAGTGCAGTAACGGGCCCCGCCTGCAACAAGATACGCAGATCGCAGAGTGAAAATATTCGACCGCGGAAGCGATGGGTCACCTTTTGGAACGAAACGAAAGTCGACGCGGGTGATTTTACCAGGATCTGAGGACGTCACCGCACAGCAATAGCCCTGTGCAAAAAATGAATTCTCAATGGAACTTGGCTTTACGCCACAAAGAACTTCGCCCGACTGACACAAAAATCCTGATGTGCCTGAGCCACGAGGCGCCAGAGAGACAAGTCTCCGTGCCCCTGTTGCAATTCCTGAAGATGAACAACACTGAACACCTACCATTTTAATGAAACTTTCTAGATGTGAGAAGCCTTCCCTTATCCCACAGATAACACCATTATTACTACAAATCGCTTCTCCATTCACAGCCCTCATGATAGCCCCAGATTTCGCACCGACGATGAAACCTTTTGGATCACAACAGCGTACTTTACCTAATAATACATCACTGTAACCACCACCACCTAAAGCACCAGAATCTTCTGCCCCGCATGCTACTTTGCCTACGGGACAGTCCCAATGTTGGGTATCTACTTTTGTAGGACCAACTGGTGTCAAGTCAACAGTAGGAGGGTTTATTGGAATCGGAACCATCGCCCTCATAAACCCATCAATCCGCGGACTGTCTTCCTCGATCAACTCACTTAATTTGCGAGCCTGCACCAAAGTATTCCCATTATACAATTGTACTTCAACATCATAATGTGAGCTCACTTTGTAGATAATCTCAAGATCAGTAAAATCTTCCCAATCGGTAATTTCAAGCCGATGCGATCCACTTTGTGGATTTTCTTCAATGCGAAGCACATCCCCCGACCGCTCCATTGTTTCAATTAAATCATTCTCAAACGACGTAATCTGAGTGGCAGCTCCACCCTTGTGAACAAATCTTTCTGGAAGAAGAACATTTTCGCATGAACGTTCATTGGTCAACGCGGCATTTGGATCACAGCACTCCTGCCAGCGATATGCGTCGCCGTGATTCGCGCAAAAAAACTTCGCAGCACGTGCCTGATCCACGCCACGCAGAGACGATGGAATCGTTAGTGGCCCGACATGTTGTGCATCACAGACCATCCATCCCAACTTGTTTGAAATATAATCGCGAGCTGGCACCGCAGGTACAAACGGAGCAGGAACTGCCGGTACAGCAGGTAAAGGTTTAATGACAAATGCTTCTCCTCCATCCACTTCAGCATCATGCCATGCCCATTCGTCTGTTTCAGGATCTTTGTAACATAATACAGATTTTCCACTCGCAGCCACAACACGACCATTATCTCCCCCTCTGGCAAAATCTTCTTCATCGTCACCGCAACATGCGTTGCCGACAGAAAGCAATTCATCGCGCCACACTCTTGGTAAGTCAGCGGGACCCATATCCTCGCCGAGGCACGCAGCTTTTGAATAATCACCATCAATCTCATAACCAAATGAAGAGATTGTCAGACCTGCTTGAGCATCTGCCTCACAGTAAAGAACATTTTCGTCGTGGAATGCGCTCGCAGGTATTGCAATAGAGCTTCCAATGCAACCACACTGACCTTGAGTCTGAGATGTACAATGAAAAGATCCTCTACTGAGCAGAACGTCATTGGGATTGCTAGGGTTTCCTGAAATAGTGTATCGTATACCACCTAAAACACCAGTGGCATCAGCAGCAGTTCGACCAAGCCAGCAGCGAATTACACTGCCACCCGCCACTTCAATAAACCCTTGTCTTACTTTTGAGGGGTCTTCAACCGAGAACTTGATCATTACGTTACGCAACTGAACACCATCACACGGTCCCGCAACAGATGCACCCTGACCGAGAAGATGCCTACATTCAGTATAGGCCACAAGAACATTCTCAGTACATTCTGAATCCAAAGGGTCATCAGCAGCGTGATCTATTATGTTAACGGTACGGTACCCAGCACTCGCAACCGGCAAAATCAACAGAAGTACAACAAGCACGCACACCTCTCTTTTCATGTAGAATACAAATTCAATTTTGTATATAAAGCTTGTTGCGAATTTTTCAGTCGAGTTTTTAGTATCTCGTCTGGTCTCCAGCCAAGTAAAAAAACAAAAAGTAGTCTTGAAGTGACTGGCAATCAAAAAATCTGAAAATCAACCCTCACAGCTCGCCAATCGCTTTGAGTAGTTTTTCATGTCCTTTGACAAGCTCACTAAACTTTTGCAGTTCACGAGCTACAATTTCACATACGATTTTATCTTTTGAATTCTCTGATTTGCCATTTTCAATCACAGAACGTTATTCGGTTTAAATGTTTCGATGATCTGTCGTACGTTCCGTTCAACTCCCCACCAAGTAAAAAAACAAAAAGTTGTTTCGTTGTCTCTCCGTCCTTTTGTTCGTTCGCGCAACGTTTCACCAACACCACACCCCCTCGTTTCCACTGGAACGTTTTTCTCTTATATAAAATACAAAGGTTCAATAAAATAAATAATAATAACGTATCAAATCTTTCCATAGTGAAAAGAATTTTTTTGAAAAAGTTTGTTCGTAAAAAACAAAAACGTTTCGACTGGAAAAACAAGCGCACAACACTAACTCATACATTTGCATACAACAACCAACAACAACCAAAAACATTCACAACAATAAGCGATGTGATTACATCATACACAAAGCAACAACAACCACGAAAAAGTTTTTATCGACGACAAACACGATTAAAACAAAAATAAAAACACGAACGACGTTCGTATTGTTTTTTCTTCCTCTAGACCAACTCAAAAACAAAACAACAAACCAAAAACACTTTCACATCCTTTTCCACCACCTATATATACCCCCACATGTTCCACTCGAAGTTGGGGTGTCTCATGCAATTGCAATCGTTCTTCGAACAATTCCTCAAGGGCAGCTCTATCTTCATCAACAAAAAACTATTACAACCTAATTATCTTCCCGACCAAGTTATCGAACGCGACGAATTCATACATGAGATAGCAAAAATACTTGCTCCCGCGCTCAAAAACGAAAAACCGTCTAACCTTTTCATTTACGGAAAAACTGGAACGGGTAAAACGCTTATCACACGTCGTATCACTGCTGACATGCAAAAAGTTGCAGAACAAAACAACATCCCACTTCGTGTGATATACATCAATTGCAAATTACGGCGTGTCGCAGATACAGAATATCGCCTTATGGCACAGCTCGCGCGAGAGTTCGGCAGAATCTTACCCGCAACTGGTCTTCCTACGGACACCGTGTACTCAACATTCTACGAACTTATCGACGAAAAAGAACAATTAATCCTACTCATCCTTGACGAAATAGACCAATTAGCAAAACGCGCGGGCGACAACATCTTATATAATCTTACTCGCATTAACACTGAATTAAAACGCGCACAACTCAGTCTCATTGGTATTTCAAACGACCTTATCTTTGCTGACCAGCTCGACACGCGGGTGAAAAGCAGCCTGTCAGAAGAGGAAGTTGTCTTCCCTCCCTACAACGCAGTTCAAATTCAGGGAATCTTAAATGAACGCGCACAAAAGAGTTTCAAAGAGAACACATTACAACCTGGCGTTCTTGAAAAGTGTGCAGCATACGCTGCTCGCGAGCATGGTGACGCACGTCGTGCAATCGAGCTTTTGAGAGTAGCGGGCGAAATCGCAGAACGCAAAAATTGTTTATACGTTGAAATTAAGCACATTGACGAAGCGCAGGAAAAAATCGACCGAGATAAATTATATGATGTTACTCTTCATCAACCACGCCAACACCAAGTATTAACATTGGCACTACTCACACTTGGTATGAAGCAATCCACCATCGTCAGTGGCGAACTCTACAGTGTGTACGAACAAAACTGTCAGAAGATAAAATTACGTCCATTGACACAGCGTCGTGTGTCAGATGTGATGGGTGAGCTTGAGATGCTCGGTATTGTCCAATCTCAGGTAATCTCAAAAGGCAGGTATGGTCGTTCACGAAACATTACGCTTTCAGTTCCTCGCGCTTCACTCGTAACAATGAAAGAACTATTGGTATCAACGCTTGGAATAACAGAGTAATAGCTGCCGCTGAACACAATGGATACACATACGTACATCAAAACCTGCATTGCGCAGGGCACGTTGCCCAGTGTCGAGGCAGCTCAATTGCTCACCGACTTTTCACAGCTGAGCATCCCGCAGGAAGCAGTTGTTCTATCCCCTGATGCAATCTCCATCATGACGTCGGGCAAGAATATCGACTGGCTCCAGCTTGACAGGCTTCGTGTCCACTCAGAACGTGGAAAATCTTCAGGTTACGAACAATATCTCGAATACTTTAACGGACACCAACCAACAAAATCACAAGACATCGTCATCACGTCCACCTACGAAGGCGGCGCCGCAAAACATACCGTTGACGATTTTGTGCAGCATTTCACACAACGATTTACGATGCTCGAACGCATGCTACGCATTCGTCCTGAACTTGAGAACAGCATTTCCATCAGCCGTACCAGAAACAAACAATCGCGTGAAAACGTCAGCATCATTGCAATGGTTGTTGAAAAGAGTGAGTCAAAAAATGGCAATCTGATGCTCACCGTCGAAGACAGGACAGGTTATATCAAAATATTAGTCAGCAAATCAAAACCTGAACTTTTTCAGGAGGCACGCGACATTGTCCCTGACGAAGTGATTGGCATCGAGGGCGTGTGCGGCAACAACATCATTTTTGTAAATAATCTCTTTTGGCCCGACGTTCCGTACAATCATGAACTGAAAAAAGTCAATGATGACGTTTACGCCGTCTTTCTGTCAGACATGCACGTCGGCTCGACTTATTTTCTTGCAGAAGAATTTAATCGCTTTTTAAAATGGATTAATGGTTCAAGCGGTACTGAAGCGCATCGTGAAATTGCACAAAAAGTAAAGTACATCTTTATTGCAGGCGATGTCGTTGATGGCGTCGGCATTTATCCCGGACAGGAAAAAGAGCTTTCAATCCCTGATATTTATCAGCAGTACGATGAGTGTGCACGTCTGCTCCAACAGATTCCGTCGCATCTTCCCATTCTTCTTTGTCCGGGCAATCATGATGCATTGCGTCTTTCAGAACCTCAGCCACCGCTCGATAAGGAATTTGCACGTGCGTTGTACGCGCTGCCAAATGTCACTATCGTCAGTAATCCATCGATGATTACGATACAAGCCAATGACCCCAGTGGTGGTATTGACGTCATGATGTATCACGGGTACTCTTTTGATTATTATGTTGCACAAGTTGACACCATAAGAAATCGCGGCGGTTATCAACGCGCAGACCTTATTATGAAATACTTGTTGAAACGTCGTCATCTCTCTCCTGCATTCGGCTCAACGCTGCGCATTCCTGATGCAAAAAACGACCCATTAACAATTTCAAAACTTCCCGACATTCTTGTTACAGGGCATATCCATTATTCCATCGCTGCAAACTATCGCAACATCACCATGCTGAGTGGCTCATGCTGGCAGAGTACAACAGATTTCCAACGCAAGATGGGTCATAAACCTGAGCCAGCGCGCGCCCCGGTGATTAATCTTCGTACACGCGAGGTGAAAATTCTCAAATTTATGTAACATAATCCATACACTAAAGTGTAGGGCTTTTGACTCTAAGCTCCGCCTCAATTGCAACCTGAGAGTTGCCTTCAGCATCACAACCTGAGTCGTGTGGGTGTGTTACTACACCCTGTCGCTCAACCAGCATGGGATGAGCGAGATTTCGTGCGGCGTTCAAATCCGCAGAGTATGAAGAAAATCTACAATGGGAACAAGAAAAACAACCAGACAACCGAGAACCAAGCTGTCCACATTTATGGCAGATTTGAGATGTGTAGTTAGGCTTAACTCTAATCACTTCAATTCCTTTTCGTTCAGCTTTGTATTTGATGAAACTTTGCAATTGGTAGAAACTCCAGTTGCTAATCCAATAGTTCATCTTTCTCCACCTGTTTGCTTTTCTGATTCCTTTGAGATTTTCCATCACAATCTTGTTTCCGTTGAAATGGGAAACAATGTCTTTACTGATGTTGTGGTTAATCCAAGCAATCCAACGAGTTTCTCTTCCACTCAGCTTCCTAAGAAGTCTTTTGGCGGAGCGAGTGCCTTTGCTTTGAAGCTCGGAACGCAAATATTTGAACTTCCTCTTAACTTGCTTGACCTTGGCAGAATTATAAAACCTACCGTCAGAAGTGACAGCAAGGTTGTTTATTCCGAGGTCAATACCCAGAACACGGTTTTGCGAACGAATGTTCTGCTTAGTGGCAGTAACCTCTTTAGAGAACGTGAACAGGAAAAAACACCTGCCTTTTTTATCCATCCTAAGAAGACTCTCAGAAACGTCCCATTTAAAGTATTCAGCGTAACATTCAGGAATATTCAAGTTGAACTCTTGTCTACATTTGAGAAGCCTCAAAACAAGTTTATTACCTTTGATGTTAGCACTTCTTGGGAAGTTGAATCTGACGGATGTTCTTTTGATAATTGGTTTAGACTTAGCTTTTTTGACCATTCCGCAAGCCTGTCGCATACAGACAACAGCAATCTGAGCAGGGAGCTTGAAACGCTGTCTGATGTTTTGATAGATCGCATAATGGAGTTTGAAGTTCTGGGTGATTTTATGCTTCCAAGCGTAATCAACACAGAACTGAAGGGCTTTAGTGTACGCTTTGATCGTATCAATTACTTGCTCGGTTGGATTAATCCTAACTTTAGCAGTTACATTCGTTCGCATAGTTACCACAAAGCAGTTAAATTATTTGAATGTTTCGGAAACGTGGAGGTGTTTGGTTCACACCTAATAACTTTATGATAGCCTCTCAACGAATAAAAGACTATTTTGAACAGCTCCAGAAAGAAACGAACAACGCCTACACCATTGCAAAAAGTGCTCGCTCCAAAGGCTTTGACCCTGAAGGAGACGTCAACATTCCATTGGCAGCAAACATGGCAGAGCGCGTCGTTGGTCTCATTTCGCTTGTAGCACCATCATTAAAGCAATCAAACATCCCAGAACGCATTATTGAACTTGAGAAACAATATGGATTGCTCGACTGGCGCGTTGGATTAAAGATTGCAGAAGAAGTTGTTCACGGTTCATTTTGCACGTTCAAGAATCGTGAAGAAGCAATGGACATCGCAATTCGCGTCGGATTTGCATACCTCACTTTAGGCATTGTTGCAGCTCCTTTGGAAGGTTTTATCGGATTGAAGATAAAGAAACGCGCGGACGGCGGTGATTACCTTTCTGTTTGTTACGCAGGTCCAATCCGTGGCGCCGGTGGAACTGCCGCAGCAACTTCAGTCATTCTTGCTGACTATGTCCGCACCGTCATGGGCATTGGCGTGTACGACCCGACAGAAGATGAAATTTCTCGGTGTGTTACTGAAATTCATGATTACCATGAACGCATCACCAATTTACAATATCATCCGAGCGATGACGAAATAAAATTTCTTGCAAAACACATCCCTGTCGAGATAAACGGCGATCCAACCGAGGAAATTGAAGTTTCGAATTACAAGGATTTGCCGCGGATTGAAACCAACCGTATTCGTGGCGGCATTTGTCTCGTGCTTGCTGAAGGCATATCACAAAAAGCCCCGAAGCTCTGGCTTCGTCTCAATCAATGGGGCAAAGATTTTCAATTAAACTGGGATTTTTTGGGACAATTTCTCGAGCTTCAGAAAAAAGTGAAGGCACAAACAAAAGAATCAACTGCACTGCTCACACCAAATTATACATATATTGCTGACCTTGTTGCCGGTCGACCTGTTCTTGGTTTGCCGATGAGAAACGGGGGTTTTCGGTTGCGTTATGGACGAACGCACGTATCCGGTTTTTCCAGTGTGGGGCTTCATCCCGCGACGCTTGCTGTTCTCAGCAATTATATTGCGATTGGCACTCAGCTCAAGATGGAACGTCCTGGAAAAGCAGCAACCGTGACCTTATGCGATTCTATCGAGCCTCCCATCGTAAAACTTGCCGACGGCTCTGTGATGACCGTAACAGACCCAAAGCAAGCGAAACAGCTCCCCGTTGTAGAAATATTATACCTTGGTGATATTCTGATATCCTACGGCGACTTTTCAGAGAATGGTCATAAACTTGTTCCTGCGGGATATTGTGAGGAATGGTGGGTGCTTGAGTTTGAGAAAGCTGCTGTTGCTCTTTTCGGAACTGCCGACACACAAAAAATTGCAGATGCGGTGGGCATCGAGCAGGAGACTATCGCCACAATTTTGCAAAATCCCTTGTCAATAAAACCATCCTTTGCCTGCGCACGTCAGCTTTCCGAAAAACTTAATATTCCATTACATCCCTCCTACACTTATTTCTGGAACAGTATTACCATTGAGTCATTTAAACTGCTTCGCGAGTGGCTTCGCACTGCTCGTTTAGAGTATAACAATACGACAGTCATCAAACTTGTGCTTCCGTTCGGCAAACACCATCTCGAGGCAAAACGCGCGCTCGAGCTTCTGGGCGTTCCACATCTTGTCGTCAGCAACGAATTTGTTGTGATTGAAAACGACCATGCGGCATGTCTTTCTTTCTGTCTCAATATACAATCCCAAGCAACAGAACAGGCTGCGATACTCGACATGCTCAAGTCTCTGTGCAGTATTACCATCAGAGATAAGTGTGGCGTGTTCATTGGCGCACGCATGGGTCGTCCAGAAAAAGCAAAAATGCGCAAGTTAACTGGCTCGCCGCACATTCTTTTTCCCGTCGGTGATGAAGGCGAACGGATGCGAAGCTTTCAAAGTGCGCTGAGTAAAAAAAAGATTACCGCGGACTTTGCATTATTTCATTGTAACTCGTGCAAAGCTGAAACCATTTACTCCCGCTGTCCACGATGTGGCGACGCTGCACAACCGCAGTACACATGCAGGGAATGTGGCCAAAGCACACAACAGGAATGCAGTCACGGCAAAAAAAAGCAATACAAAAAGCAGCCGATTGACATCGGATTTTACTGGAGCAATGCGTTAGCTGCAATTGGTCTTGACGGTCACGCAACGCTCATGAAAGGTGTCCGCGGAACGTCGAACGAAGCTCACGTTGTCGAACATCTCGCAAAAGGCATTCTTCGTTCGAAGCATGATGTATACGTCAATAAAGACGGTACAATTCGATATGATATGACTGAATTGCCGATGACACATTTCAAGCCAAAAGAAATTGGCACATCAATAGAAAAGTTGCGAGAGCTTGGCTACATCACTGATGTCTTCGGAAAGCCACTTGAACATAACGACCAGATACTAGAACTTTTTGTACAGGATATCGTATTGCCACTGAACGAAAATGCACTCGATGAGTCGTCAAAAAAAGTATTGTATCGCATTTCAAAATTTATTGACGAGTTATTGGTGAGACTGTACAAACTTGAGCCGTACTACAACCTCAAAAAGGAAGAGGACATTATCGGACATCTGGTGATTGGTCTTGCTCCACACATCTCTGCCGGATTAATCGGCCGCATCATTGGCTTTACAGGAACACAAGGGTGTTTTGCTCATCCGATGTGGCACGCGGGATTACGAAGAGATTGTGTCTACCCGACAACACGTTTTGTTGTTAACGACAAAAACGGTTACAACTATGAACGAATCGGTCCATTTGTTGAACATTTAATCCACACAGGTTCAAAAACAACACCGATTGATTCAGTCGGAACAATAAAAATTGAATTGCAAAAACCACTCTTTGCTCTTGGTATCGACCCAACAACAAAAAAAATGAAACCTAAAAAAATAAAATATTTCATTAAAGGTCCGCGAGAAAAAAAATGGATAAAAATCACAACAGCAACAAACCGTACGTTAACGATGACACCCGGACATGACTTCATGTTTATGGATAAGACCACCTTCAATTTCAAGAAAGCGCGAGATATCAAGATTGGTGATAAACTACCGCTTCTGCTCAAATCAGATGAAGTCATTAATCCAATCACATCGATTAATCTCATCGAGGAGTTTGTGAACAATCTGCCAGAAAAGCCTTTGAAAAACATATTTGTCAAAAATGAGTCTTTTTTTCGTCAGCTTGTAAAAAACAAAAGCCGCGATAAAATCATAAAATATATGGGTAAAAATTATAGGCGTAACTTGCATCGCTGGTATAAATCCACACCTCTCTCTGATGTAAAAGCACTGTTGAAATCAAAAATAATTTCTGTCACAGACATCCCTCGCAATACAACAATCCGCGTGAAATACTCATCATATCATCACTCAATCCACTTCCCGATAACGTCTTCGCTCGCATCATTGCTGGGTTATTACTCAGCGGAAGGTTATTGTCGACAAAACAAAACAGTATCACAGGTTGCTTTTCGTATCGCAGATAAAGAAATCCAAAAAGAAATTATCTCACTTATCCAAAAAGTTTTTGGACTGCGCGCAAATCTCGGTGAGAACTCAACGAAAATTACTATCTGCGACCAGCTCGTCTATAATCTGTTTAGGCACTGTTTCAAGGCAGGGAGTAATGCCTATACCAAAAGAGTTCCTTCTTTATTGCTCAACACGTCAAACAATACCGTAGCAGCATACCTTTCCGCATTCATTGACGGCGACGGAAGTATTATTCCTCCAAACAATTCTGTTGCACTTTACTCAGTATCGCGAGAACTGCTTGACGACATCGCACTTCTTTTCACAAGATTCAGCATTTTCTCAAAATTTCACACAACGCCATTGCGTTCGCCGGGAAAGCACGTTCTCGACATCTACAGACGGCTTGGAAAAACTCCAAAGCAGCATATTCTTCATCACCTCATAATCAACGGAAATGATGCACCACGCCTTTCAAAAGTTTTACATCTAAAATCAATTAAAAAAAATCAGCGCCTTCTTGCTCTCAAACAACGAAAAACAGATCGGCGGACCTCCTTTCATGGTAAGCAATATCCTATGGAGCAGTTGAACGATGTTATCATCGACTACGTAAAAAAAGTCGAGGTCATTGCCTCCAAAGAGCATTCTTACTGCATGGAAGTTGACTGGAAGACAAAAGAAGACCGCAATGTCCTTTGGGGCGAACAAATCATCAATACACGATGTGACGGAGACGAATGTTGTTTCATGCTCCTTCTCGACGGACTACTTAACTTTTCACGTCAGTATTTGCCAAACCAGCGCGGCGCAAAGACGATGGACAGCCCGTTGGTATTAACGTCAGTTCTCATTCCGAGTGAAGTTGATGACCAGTCCCATGGGCTTGATGTCCAGTGGCATTATCCTTTGCAATTGTACGAAGCCGCACAACAATACAAAAGTGCACGCGACGTTAAAATTGACCAGATAAAGCACCGGCTCAATACAGAAAAACAATACGAACAATTCGGTTTTACTCATCCGGTGAGCAATCTGAATAGCGGTGTAAAATGTTCGGCATACAAAACAATTCTTGCCATGGATGGTAAACTGAAAGGCCAGATGGAAATTGCAGAGAAGATACGTGCCGTTGATGCAAGTGAGGTTGCTCGCCTTGTTATTGAAAAGCATTTCATCAAAGACATCAAAGGAAATCTGCGCCGCTTTTCAACACAACAGTTCCGTTGTGTTAATTGTAATGAATCCTGTGACCGACCACCCCTTCGTGGCGTCTGTTCTGTTTGTGGTGGAAAAATCATTTTTACTGTAACCCAGGGTTCAATAATAAAATATCTACAACCAAGTCTCTATCTCGCAAAACAATATAACCTGTCCAATTATTTATCTCAAACGCTTGAAATTGTGCGGCGTCGCATTGAGGGCGTCTTTGGACAGGACCGAGAAAAGCAAGCTGGATTACAAGGCTGGGTTCAAGAACACAAAGGATAGACACGTTATAACTGCTTGACCGTTCAAAGCAAAACTTCGGCGTGAGAAATACCTTTAATTTGTTTAACATTCATTTCATCAACGAATCCTTCATCAATCCCGAGCTGCACACTTTTTTTGCCCGCAAGATGAATTATGTACGCCCCTCTCATCAGGCGTTTAATCTCTTCTTCAGCCATTTCTTTTCCTTTGTAGAATTCACTTGTGAAATCAAGCTGTAATCTGCCTTCAATATATTTTTTACCAACCAGCTCTTTATCTGTTACAACCAAAATTTTCTTTCCCTGTGCATCATGAATTGCAACAATCATTATCCACCTTTAATGGGGTGCTCTCTTCCACATGCGCTGCACCGGATTGTTGTAAGATTTTCTTTTTTGATGAGTTGTGTATCGGGCTTGCCGCAATCCGGGCATAAAACAAACTGTCCTGCGTATTCACGGATTTTTTTGTTAATTTTGCTTGCTGGTACTTTCGCACCAAGAATAACCCTATCGCCGTCAACTTTCCCTGGTGTTGCAAGCTCTTTCAAAATAAACTTGAGAGCGTGTTCTGGTTCGCGCCTCATATCCTTGATTATTTTTTTGAAATTGATGATGATGGTCTTATTTCCTTCAACATGCCCGCGAATGTTTTCAACCTTAAAGCGTTCCGTATTTGAGATAGCCTCAGGCAATTCTTTCTGTGCCTTCTTCAACAATAGTGCGTAATCATAAGCCATAATCGTGTTTTAATCTGAGTGATTTAAAAACATTGCGTTATCGAAGCGTTTATAAATTGCCAAATACTCTTGTCAGCATGGTTCTTGAGTCGTTACTAAACCCAACAATTGCAAAAAAAAAACCATTTGAGGTGTTCCTCTTTGGCGCAGCATCTTCGACGGTTGCGTTATTCCTGTCTTACTGGATTTTTAGGGAGTATTCAAGTCTCATCATGGTCTTCCTTATCACACTCGCATCCGTTCCTTTGCTTTATTTCACCACAACATCTGAAGAAGAGTTTGATACGCACCCTTTAGCCGAATACATTCTGTTAAAAGAACATGCGCGTGTGCTTCTGTTTATGATGGCGCTCTTTGTAGGAATGACGCTCAGCATTTCTTTCTGGTATGTTGTCCTTCCGCAGGATATGACCTCAATACTTTTCTCATCCCAGTCACAGACAATCGTTGACATCAACAACCAGATTTCTGGCAAGGTAGCGCATTTCGATATTCTTATTCGCATCTTTTTCAATAATATGCGTGTTCTCGTATTTTCTGTTATCTTCTCATTTCTTTATGGTGTTGGCGCGCTGTTCATTTTAGCGTGGAACGCAACCGTCATTGCAGCAGCGATTGGCAACTCCACCAGAAAAACATTGGCATCAATGGCAGAAGCAGCCGGTTATCATAACATCAGCGTGTATTTCGGCGCATTTTCCTTCGGCATTTTCCGTTATCTTCTTCACGGCATCCCAGAAATTCTTGCCTATTTTGTTGGCGGATTGGCCGGTGGTATTATCAGCGTGGCAGTGGTGAACAAAGATTTGTTCAGAATTAGTAGCGACCGTATCATGTTCGACGTTGCAGAACTTTTGGTTATCGCGGTCGCATTATTGGTCATTGCAGCACTGATGGAAGTGTTTATTATTCCGGTGATTTTTTAGGTAATCCTCTGCACAAACCCGCGCTTCGGTTCAAAGATGTCCCCTTGACGTTTGAGTTTCTCAATTACTTCATCGACTTGTATTCTATTCATGCCGTGATGCAACGCAGCTTCTGCAATGTCTTCAACAGGAATTGTCTTGCCAATCTTACCCTCAAGCTCAGCTAACAACTCTTTGAATACGATAATCTTGCTTCGTTGTGTTGTGCTAATGCCGGTGCTCATAATATCGACGTCAATTTGTCCGGTTTCAGAATCGCGTGCAACCTGCATGAGACAGTATTCGAGCAACGCAATTGAGCGCCTTGCATCTTCCCGCGTGACTACGTCAGACAATCGAACTTTTGCACTTGCTTCTGCCAATCTTACTAACGCGTCAAGCTGTCGTGCAGTAATCGGTATTGAGCGCATTCCCACATCTTCACGCTGGTTTTTGTTGCGCATTGAAACATAATAATTTTTCAGTTCATCCATTGCTTCGTCACCGATGCGCGGCTTCGTCTTTCGGGCATACGCAATATATTTACGCAAAAGCTCTGTAGGAATAGCAGGCTTGCTTTTTTCAGGGTCCTGATGCAAACCAAGAATATGTTTCGCCATGCGTTCGTCCCGTACTCTGTCCGGCATGTCTTTCACCGGAAAAATTAAGTCAAATCTATTGATGAGTGTCGGTGGCAAATCTATTTGCGGCGCCAGTGGCTCCATTTGGTTAAATCTCCCCAACTTCGGGTTTGCAGCTGCTAAAACTGTTGTTTCTGCACGAAGCGTTGCTTGGATGTTAGCTTTTGAAATGCTGACGCTATTATGGAGTATAAGATTTTGACTAATAAAAGTGTGGTGCGGTTCAACAGTTATATCATATGTCCATTTTTGGTCGGTGTTTTGAATTTTTTCGACGTTAATTATACGAATAACGCAAAAATTTTCATTTTCTATATTGCTTTCATCACAGAACAATTCAGTATACATTCCAAACGCATTT
>DATEAE010000006.1:0-3960 GCA_035288505.1 Candidatus Nanoarchaeia archaeon | reverse complement strand
AAAATATAATTTTTATTCAACCGGTCAGGCGCGAGACATTATCAATAACTATCTTGATAGTGAAAAAACAAAAAAGGCGCGCGAGCAGTCTGAATTACTGAATGATAAGAAAGATGCCATAGTTGCGCGAAATAAAAAAGTAGCTGACGATGCCCAAAAGAAGCAAGCGGAAGTCTCAAAGAAAACAGTCGATGAAGCAAAGTCCTCAACAAGTTCATTCGACTTCGGCTCTTTCGGCACCTTCGTCTCAGACGTCGGCAAAGGTCTCACTTCCTTCGGCTTCCTCCAATACTATCAACCCCAGCAAGCATTGTCAAACCTTTTAATCCGCGACGTGTTCAAGTCAAACTGGATTGAAGAAGTGGATAAGATGTTTGCACAAGGCTATCTTGGTATTGACCATTGGACATCAGCCATCTGTCGGAAAGAGTTTGATGTCGCAGGTGACAGCGTCGGCATGGTTGAGGTTGCTCCTGGCTTCTTCCAGTTCATCGGTCATGTTGAAGGACAGCGCTCTGAGAAACAACCGATGTTATGCGAAGGAGATGAAAAGACGTGCATCACAGGAACATGCAGGGAAGAAGATTTGAGGTGTGTTGATAAAGATAACAAAGAACTCAATGTTTTTTTGTACAAATTTACCTATGGTGTTCAGGCGCCGCAGGATGAGAAATTAACTCCACAGAGGGATGAAGCAGGCGCTATCAGCTTTAATATCGTTGTGCGCGGCAGAGACAAAGTTGGACAGCTTTACAACAGGCCGGTGGAAGTAAACAATGGCGACAAAAAACAGGAGATTATCGTGGATAGGAAGCCAGCTGAATACACCAGTGTCTGCATCGTGTTCTTCAAGAATCCGAAAAGCTTTGATGGGAATGACGTCAAAGATATCTGTGTGCCGATTGCACAAGCGCAGGGACGATTTATAACAGTGCCCGGACAAGCACAAGGTGGCGAAGGAACGGCGACGGGTAAGTGTGCGACGTGCTGGTAAGCGAATGATTTAAAACGCTTGTTGGGTAAAAACTGGAGGACTAAAAATGAGAATATATGAAATTGTTCTGTTAGTTATTGGGACAGTATTTGTTGTTGCGGCATCAATCATTTTGATATTAAGGGTTACTGGAGTAATTTAAACCATGAATATTTCATTAACAAGAATCGAAGTCCCCTCTAATTTGGAGGGGTTGAGAAAAACCCAGTAAGTACTTTCTGATTTTTGTGTAATGCTGCCATCGTCAGCTCATATCGTGGGTCTCCAAACTCTTTCCATTGCTTTGCGAGATACTTTAACAATGAAAGCCACTGGACAAACGATTCAAGGCTCAATTCTTGACAAAATAAGCTCATTTTTGCTTTTTTCAGAGCCACTGGACAAAAAATAAGCTCCACTGGACAACCGTGCGCGTGAGGTATATAAATAGATAAATCAAGAAAGATTGGATGAAAACATACCAATTCCGCTTGTATCCAAACCAGTATGTCGAGCAGAAGATGTTCGATACATTGGAACTGTCAAGACAGACATACAACATTCTGCTTGGCGAGCTACAGGAACAAAAGGTCATCGACAAAGCGCAGATACAGGGCATCATTCCTGACATCAAAATCTGCGAGAGCAAATTCAAAAGGCTTTATTCAAAGACAATGCAATACGAATGCTATCGCTTATTTTCTAATTTGCGCGCTTTGTCACAAACAAAGAAACAAGGCAGAAACGTTGGCTCGTTGCGCTTCAAAGGCAAAGGCTGGTTCAAGACTTTCACATATAACCAGTCTGGTTTCAAACTGATTGGAACAGATAAGCGCAACAACACACTCCGCTTGTCAAAGATTGGAGATATTCCAATTCGTTGTCATCGTGCTATCAAGGGAGAAATTAAGCAAGTGACGATAAAACACGAGCAATCAGGCAAATGGTTTGCTTTTGTTGTGAGCGATGAAAAGAAATCCATTGTTCAGCAACCTATCAAGAAAGTTGTTGGGATTGATGTTGGACTGGATAATTTTGTGTATGACAGTGATGGTCATGCAGTGAAAAATCCACGACACCTGAAACATAATGAAATAAAATTGACAAAGCTACAACAAAATCTTTCACGAAAAAAGAAAGGAAGCAAGAATCGTGTTAAACAGAGGATAAGAGTTGCTTGCAGACATGAAAAAATAAAAAACATCCGCACAGATTTTCTGCACAAGCTATCCTATTATTACACGACACAGTATGATGCGATTGGCATGGAAGATATGCCGATGACATTTAAAAGAGATATGTTTTCAAAATCAAGGCAGGATGCATCGTGGGGACGACTGCGACAGTTCATAGCGTACAAGGCTGCGAGTGCTGGTAAGCTGTTGATAACTGTTGCAACGAAAGGGACGACACAACGATGCAGTCAGTGCCAGACAATAGTGCCGAAAGAGTTATGGCAGAGGACACATGAATGCAGCAACTGCGGTTTTACAGCAGCAAGAGACTACAATTCGGCACTGGAAATAAAGCGTCTCATGCTCAATGAGATAGGCTGGGGCACAGCCGAATCAACGCTTGTGGAGATGGAGCAGGTAGTTCCGTCGTTGAAACAAGAGGCTCCCCTCATTTGAGGGAGAGTATGTCACTCGTGCTAAAAGCCCTGACGTATGTAGTCAGCATCTTATGGACAGTATGGCTTCTCATTGTAAGTGTAGAAACTTCTTGTTTTAGCATTTTTGATAGCTATGTAACTGTTATTGTTTTATTGGTGAGTATGGTTTTAAACGATTTACTGCCAATTTTATAATTCTTTTATTTGTTCAGAATACCCCGTCGCTCGCGACGATTGGGTGAAACCATCTCGCTGTGATAATTGATGGGTTTCTGAACTTTAAAAATACCCCACCCCTTGGGGCGATTGGGATTTTTTATTTCTCCAAACCAATAGCTCAGAATTTTTAGCGGAGTTTACGAATCCGGTCCTGATTGCAGAAACGTAGGGACATGCTGAGCAGTAGCGCTTGACGAAGGAACTGCGGCAGGCAAGTGTGCTATATGTTGGTGAGCGAATGATTCAGAGGCTCCTAGTCGCTGGCGTTACGAAAGGAAGAAAAAAAATTAGTTTTTCAAAAATAGGGTTAACTAAAATGAAACTTTTACGTGCTTTTTTTCTCCTTCCTTCTGCTTCAACGACTGAAATTTTTAGAAAGAAAAATTAACTTTTGTGTTTGAATTTGTCAAGTGTCAACCTCTAATTCATTATTATTAATCGCTAAATTATCAGCGAAATTCATCATATTCTGAACGACTTTACTTTTTGTATTCAGTTTGTACATTTTTGCACGGCCAACGTGTCTTGTGAATGAAACAATATTTTTTTTTTCTAGGTCAGGCCAAAGTAAATTTAATGTTGACCACGCGACTCCTGATTCTCTTGCTATATCAGAAAGTGAGTAATCAAAATCGCGGAATATTAACAAGTGGTTTAAAATACGAATTAAAGGATAGTTGCCCAATACTTTGATGAGGATGTAGTCCATAACTATGTAAAATGTAAATTTATATTTAAACTTTTCGTATAATATCGTATGATTTATGAATAAACTTATTTAAAGTATATAACTGCTCTTATTGACAATGAAAATTGCGAATACGATTGTAAGAAAACTTGCTTATATGGGAAAATGGGGTGCCAGTCATACCAGCTTTGACAATCTGCCGAAAGGATTTCCCGGCCATCTTCGAGGCGATGTCAAGAAAGAAGCTGAAAAACTCATCAAGAAAAATATTCTGCTTGTGAAACCTACAAGTTATGGCAAAGAAGTAAGTCTCAACCCTGAAAGAAAAGTGGATATTGAAAAAATGATAAAAGAAATTGAAGATTAACTCTTTTCAACTATTCTCTTGTCGTCTCTACTTAGTGATTAACATTAGAAAGCTTTAAATAGTAGTATTTTCGCTGTTTTACTTATGCTCACAAGAAGGGA
>DATEAE010000005.1:0-7104 GCA_035288505.1 Candidatus Nanoarchaeia archaeon | reverse complement strand
GCTGGGGCACAGCCGAATCAACGCTTGTGGAGATGGAGCAGGTAGTTCCGTCAGTGAAGCAAGAGGCTCCTCTCTTTTAGAGGGAGAGTATGTCACGAAATGTCTCTCTGTGCTCTATTAACATGCCCGTAACTCTTTGAGAAAGTCTTCTTTTGATTTTTTTTGGAATTTTCCCTTATCATATTCCTGCCACGCTTTTTCCACTTCTTCAGCAAACTCCAAGTCGTCTCGCAATGTTAAAGCTAGAGATTTCATGTTTTTTAGTATAATCCTTCCGTCATCCTTTACCATGAGAAATTCATCTCCCTCCTTTACGTCGTCTCTCAATGGGGCTGGAATGACTATTTGCCCTTTCGTGCTTACTTTTGCTATTGCGTATTCCATAATGTAAGTTATAACTTACTTAGTATAAATAACTTTGGGTTTACTCCCCAAACTCGCTCAACAGCTCTTTGTATTTCTTCCCATTCACATCAATATATCTTGCGCTTATATTCTCTGCCAGCTTTTTATCGTCTTCACTGTTACCCAAAACCAAGACATTCTCAAAATCTTTTGCTGTTTTCTTCAACTCGTGCAATGCTTTCTGGACCATGTCGGTTGCTGGCTTTCTTGCTGTCTTTTGTTTGACAAATCGTTCATGAAACTGTGCCAAGCCTTTCTTTTGTGCGTATTCTACATCAACGTCAGGACAGTACTGCCAGTTATCCATTGAGATGTTTTTTGTTTTTAACAACGAAGCGATGTGTTTATTGACTTCTTCAACACGTGAACAGTCAAAATATTTTCGTGCAACGCCGCTTTGGTTGCTTACCACAATTTTCGTTGTCTTGAATTTTGTCTGAAGCGCAATGATATAATCTGCAACTGTACCATTTAATTCTATTTCTTCTTTCCAGTTGTTGTCTTTTCCCGGAAAATCGTTGTTTGTAATTAAGGTTCCATCACGATCAATGACAAGCAATAACGTATTATCTTTTACTTCTTTTTTGATATACTCAATTATTTTTGTCGTTGATAAAGGCTCCTCGGTCGTATATACCATTTTTCCACCGACCGCGGTGATTGCCTCACGCTCTGTGGTAATGCCCGGTGTTGACTTTCCGATGTAATCTGGACCTTTGATGTACAAACTTGGCTTTAATCGTTGGATGATATCTGTTCCTTTTTCAGTATCTGAAATGACAACGAAATCAACTGCGTCAAGCGCTGCGATTGCGTATGCACGCAGTTTGTCTGTATATATTGGTCTGCCTGTGCCTTTGCGCTTTTCAACAAACTTATCTGAGGTGACAGACACCACAAGCACATCGCACAGTTTTTTTGCAGATTCAAAATGTTTCATATGCCCAGGATGAACCATGTCAAATCCACCATGGCATAACCCTACGTTCTTTGTTGCTTTTAATTGTGCGATTTTATCTGCTGCGACTTTCACTTCCAAGATTTTTTGCGAGCTGTATATTTCTATTGACGGAACGTTTAACATTGGAACTCTCTGATTGTGCGGATACACTCTTCTGCGGTAATATTGTATTTTCCCATGACTTGTGCTTGTGAACCATACCCTTCGGGAAAAATATCTGGAAATCCTATTTTTTTAAACTTCACGCTGATTCCGACATCCATCAACAATTCTGCGACTGCGCTTCCCAATCCATTCACTGTGGTGTGTTCTTCAATCACAATGACGCTTTTTGCTTTTTTAGCGTGGCTGATAATTGTTTCTGTGTCCAATGGCTTTATTGTGTGCATGTGAATAACGGTTGTTTTAATATTATCTTTCTCAAGCTGTTCTGCTGCATCAAGACAGAGTTTTGTTGTTATTCCTGTCCCTATGAGCAGCGCATCAGAAGTATCGTATTCTTTCAGGACTATCGCTTTGCCTATCGTACACTCGTGTTTATCGGATGAAATAACTGTGTCACCGCCTTTTGCGAGGCGAATGTATATCGGGCCTTGATAATTAACCGTTTGTGGCATCAGTCGTTTCATTTCATCTGCGTCGCATGGCGCAATAATCGTCATGTTTGGAATTGTTCTTAATATTCCAATGTCATCTATTGCAAGATGCGTTGGTCCCAAAGGAGCGTATACGACGCCACCACCATTTGCAATCAACCTGACATTTGCATGATGCAGACACAAATCTAAGACGACTTGCTCAAAACATCTGCGGGTGATGAATGTTGCAATGGTGTTAAAATAAACAATTTTTCCTTCCAATGCCAATCCTGCAGACATTCCTATGAGCGCCTGTTCACTTACTCCTTCCATAAAGAAGCGGTCGGGCATCTCTTTTTTGAAATTGTCCAGAAGACCGGCGCCTAAATCAGAGCCGATGTACACGATGCGCTTGTCTTTTTTTGCAAGTTCGTATACCATGTCAAGAACAATCTTTCTCATTCCATCCTCCCAACGATTCGTAGAGCTTTGCAAAATCTTCTTCAGGAATACTGCTTTTGTGATGCCATCCAAAGTTTCCTTCAAGCATCGGAATTCCTTTGCCTTTAATCGTATGAGCAATAATGCAGTTTGGTTTGTTTTGTTCAAATGGAAGTTTTGAAAAAGTTTCTTTTAACTGAGCAATGTCATGGCCGTTCACCTGTTGCACTGCAAACCCAAAACTTTTCCATTTGTCTGCCAACGGCTCAAGGTCAAGCACTTCAAATGTCGTGCTATAGGTCAGCTGCTTGTTGTAATCAACGATGACAGTGAGATTGGATAACTTGTGCTTTGATGCGTATAGCGCTGCTTCCCAGATAGAACCTTCGCCTGACTCGCCGTCGCCGATTATTGTAAAAATTCGATGCAACGCTTTGTCTATCTTTGCGTTTAACGCAAACCCAACCGCAACAGGAAAACCATGGCCTAAACTGCCGGTAGAAAATTCTACACCGGGTATTGTATGTTCGGGATGCCCTCCGAGCAAAGCTCCGTGTGAACAGAACTTCCATAATTCTTTATGTGAAATAAAGCCTTTTTCAGCAAGCATCACGTATTGTGCAATGCAGCCATGCCCTTTGCTGAGAATGAACCTATCACGCTTTTCCCATTTTGGTTCTTTTGGGTTAAACTTCATGATATCATTGTATAACACGCGGAGAATATCAATAACGGATAGTGCTGTTGGGCCGTGACCGCGTTTGCCGCACTGCAGTGTTCGTACGATTAGCCTTCGCAGACGCAGCGATTCCTCGTCTAATCGTATTTCTTTTGCTGCTTTCATCCAATCAGTAAGGGAATTTGTTGTATTCATCGTTTATCTGTCTCAGTAATTGTTGCGCTTTGGCTAATTGTTGCTTCTGAATGGCGTCTTTATTAAGGTTTTCCGTTGCATGAAGACGTCGCGAGAGCTCATTTGGCAGGAATTCATTGAGCAAAATTGTGCACCATTTTAATGCAAATAATGGATATACAATCTTTATTCTTGCTTCAATGTTTTTAATATTCAATCTTTTAACTATCAACTTTGTAAACTGCTTTTTTTGTTCGTTTGATAAGTTCATTGCAGGATGGAGCAGAAAGTCACATATCATTTTTGCAGGATCGTCTATTCCAAAATGTTCAAAATCGAGGAATGTTATCCTGTCTTGTTTTTTTATTGCGTTGTGAAAACCAAAATCGGATGGCGACAACGTTTTTTCTTCTTCAGATATATCCTTTTCGAAGGGAATATTGTTTTTTTTGCATTCCTCTTGACACCACCAACTTACATTTTTGAGTGCTGTTTTTAATTCTGCAAGAAAAGTTTGCAGTTCTTTTATCGATGATAACCTGTTCAAGCGTTGCTCTATGTTTTTTATAATTGCACTGACAGAGAAGCATGCTTCTGATGCCGGTTCATTGCTTGCTTGACTTTTTGTTGTATGCAATTCCATGAGAAAATTCACTGCTTCGTTTACATCTGTGTCGACGACTTTTTGAATTGAAGAGCCTTCAATGAATTCAAGTACTGTCAGTCTATTTTGTGCTGCTATTATTTTTGGTACTTTTGTCGTATGTTTGGCTAAAAACGTCAGCGCATTATATTCTTTTTTGCATCGCTTATCGTCTGCGTACAGCTTTACACAATACGTTTTATCCGCTTTCACTTTGTATACACGACTGTTTTTTCCGCCATAGATGCGAGTGACTGTCGTTATGTTTGGTATATCTATAATCATACGCAGTTCGTGCCAATCTGAAAATGTAAGATTATGTGTTTTTGCTCCTGGCTTAAACATTATCTTTTTAATATTCGGGAAAGATGGCTCAATGAAGACTTCTTCCAAATCATCGATGAAGTGGGTGCATTGCTCTTTTTTTATACGCTCGATTTTTTCTTCTCGCGTTGGTTCGAAATAATAATTAGTATTTGGGAGATTTTGTTTTAGCCAGTCTGACGCTGCACGATGAAAATTTGTTTCTCTGTTGAGATTACTATACTCTGTTTTATGGCTGATGATAACTGTTTTTATTTTTCGTTTTTTGCATTCGTCCAAAAACTCTTCGACACCGGGGATGAGACTCGCGTCATTCATTCGTGGACCATAGATAATTGCCTGTATCTCCTGCCATTGTATCTCACCATTCGGCAGCTTTCTTATTGTGTCTCTGATGTCTTTTTTTATTTTTTTATGGTCGGTTTGGATAAGATTCTTTTCTATTGCGATTTGATAGATAAGTTCGTCATAACTCACAATCGTATTGTCAAAGTCGATGCCGATAATCATGCAGTGTCGGTCGATGGCTTCTTTATAAGGACTTCGTGAGAATAAGCCTAATTAAATGTGTGATAACCTTTTAGTTTAAAATATGACCCTTCGGTCAATGCCCTATGTACCTTGTTAATTGGTGAGCGTGTCCAATTATGCCATCTCTCTTTTTCGTCTGCAGTTAATTCGTTTAATGTTCCAAAGAACTTGCCATAACGAATTCTGTCTGCCATGTTTGCTGCTTCTTTTATATTCATTGGCTCCTGTGCACTTTGTTTATCTGATTCTGAAGTAGGTTTCTCTTCTTCAAAGCTTCGACGACTTGGTTTTTCATACGATTGTTCCATTCTTCCATGCGGTTGCTCCTGTACGACTATGACAGGTATTGGAGAATACGTCGTTGGAGTTTGATATCGTGGTTTGTTTTCTCTTTTATCGTATGCTTCCCATGGCTTTCGTTCTTCAATCATGTCAACGACGCCCGAGATTACTTTTGCCAACCTGTTTTCAGGCTTCTCGCTTTTGAACTGTTTCTCTGTTTCTGCTTCCAGTTTTTCGTCAAGGGTTGCAATCATTCTCATCTATTAGAAATAGCTCTCTTTTAAGCTTTTGTGAAGTTCGCAGGACTCGGGTCACTGACGTTACGAAAGGAAGAAAAAATAAAACGTTACGTTCGAATTTTTCGCCTTCCTTTTGCTCCAACGACTATCATTTATTCATTTTTGACGGTAATCATTAAATATCAGTATTTCGAAATCCGCTTTATGAACTGTATCGTTACTGGAGGCGCAGGCTTTATCGGAAGCCATATTGTTGAGCTTCTTCTTCAGAAAGGCTATCACGTTACAGCAATTGACAATTTTGCCAACGGCCAGCGCGAAAATGTTGAGCTCTTTCAGAACAATAAGAATTATGTTTTCATTGAAGTCGATATTTCAAGAGAATTTGATGATGCCTTGTTTAAAAATATCGATTATGTCTTTCATTTTGCGGCGTTAGCCGACATCGTGCCCAGCATCAAGGAACCGCAAAAATATCATGATGCAAATGTCACTGGAACAATCCGTGTTCTCGAAGCTGCGCGAAAACATAATGTGAAGAAGTTGGTCTATGCTGCATCGTCCTCTTGTTATGGAATTCCTGATTCTTATCCGACTGCGGAAGATGCCGAGATACGTCCTGAATACCCTTATGCTTTCACCAAGAATATTGCCGAGCAGTATGTGTTGTTCTGGAGCAAACTGTACAAATTACCTGTCGTTGCGCTGCGCTTCTTCAATGTGTTCGGCACGCGCGCACGAAACAACGCGACGTATGGCGCTGTTTTCAAAGTATTCTTATCACAAAAACTGCATGGCAAGCCATTGACTATTGTTGGAGATGGAACACAGACACGAGATTTTACGTATGTTACTGATGTTGCGGAAGCTGCAGTAAAAGCTGCTGAGTCAGAGCTGCGTGATGTTGTTTTAAATATTGGTACGGGCAAACCACAATCGGTGAATTATCTCGCAGATTTGATTGGAGGGAAAGATTATCCACGCGTGTATCTGCCCAAAAGACCAGGTGAACCGGATTCGACGCATGCCGATATTACACTGGCGAAAAAACTTTTACTATGGGAGCCGCAAGTTACATTTGAAAAAGGTGTTCAGATAATGCTCGATAATATTGAGTACTGGAGAGATGCGCCAGTGTTTGACGAGAAAAAAATAAAAGAAGCGACGAAAGAATGGTTTGAATACTTAAAGTGATTTCACTTACCTGTTGCTTCAATTCTCAGGATTGTGTAGCAAGCACTTGCACCACCGAGAAATCCTGCTGTTCCTCTTGTTAGCGGTGATGTCATATTGTGCAGTACATCTGCGTAGGCGTCCAATTCTGGATTCTCTTGCTTCATTCTGGTTCGATAAAGTTCTTCGAATTGTGGTTGCCTATCAAAATCTCTTATTGTTTCGAACGAAACTATCGGAAGTTTGCTTTCGCTACGCAGTACTCCACCTCTATCAATTTCTAACTGCAAAACTCCATAAACATATTCTATTCCGGTACGTCCATCAACCGATGGGATTTCAAGCCACTGTGCGGTGTTGTGTACATTTCCGAAGAGGCTTCGATTTTCTCTTTGAAATTGTCTCGTATTTATGATAGCTACTTTTGGGCCTCCTTCTATCAATTTCATGTACGCTTCAATTGTTTCTTGACTTACTCTCGGTAGGCTCATTTGTGTACCATTTTAGAGTAATACTTTTAAATGTTACTACAGTCTGCGATGTATTTTCTAAAAAATGACAAAAATTCAACGAGCTGAAATTGACATTGGATTGGATGGTAAAGTACATGCGTTTTGCTTGGATTCGGGGATTGAATACAGGAAACCTCAAGCACTGGATGATAGGGATGTTGA
>DATEAE010000004.1:0-3060 GCA_035288505.1 Candidatus Nanoarchaeia archaeon | reverse complement strand
CCATCGGACCTTCTTCGATTAACGCAACTTTCAGGCCTGCATTTGATGCTGCTGCGGCGACGTTTAGACCGGAACCTGCACCGATGACGATAATATCAAATTGTTGCATAGAGAAAGAAAAGAAAAAGTGTATAAAAAGCTATTTGTTTGTGGTCTTCTCCAACCAGTTCATCAGCAACCGTACACCCGTTCCTGTCGCTCCTTTCGTATAATAATACTTCGTTTCAGGCATCCATGCAGTGCCTGCGATGTCGAGGTGCACCCATGGCGTCTTTTCAACGAAGTTTTTCAGGAACATCCCGCCTGCGATGGCTCCAGCATCATAACTTCGACCGATGCTTCGCACATCTGCGTTTTCGCTTCTTAAGATATCTTTATATTCGTCCCACAGCGGCAAACGCCAGACACGTTCGCCTGTTTCAATGCCGGCTTCATTGAGCTGTTCAAACAGTTTATCGTCGGTTGTCATCAATCCAGTTGCCCAGTATCCCAGCGCAACAACACATGCACCGGTCAAGGTTGCCAAGTCAATCATCACTTTTGGTGCATATTGCTTTTCGATAAAGGATAAAGCGTCACTGAGAACCATCCTGCCCTCGGCATCGGTATTCATCATCTCAATGTTTTTCTTGTTATAGCTCGTAATAATATCTCCCGGTTTGTAGCTTGTGCCGCTTAACATGTTCTCGCACGCTGGAAACGCACAGATAAGATGTACCGATAGCTTGAGTTTTGCTACTGCTTCCATAAGTGCAATGACTGTCGCTGCGCCCGCCTTGTCCATCTTCATGTCTTCCATGCCTGTCGTTGGCTTAATGTTTAAACCGCCTGAATCAAATGTAATGCCTTTTCCTACAAGCGCATAGGCATCTTTTCCACTGCCGTATTCCATGACTACAAATACTGGTGGCTGGGCGCTTCCCTGTGCTACTGCCATAAACGCATTGAATCCCATCTTTTGCAGTTCGTCTTTTTCATACACTTTTACCTTGACTCCAAACTTTTTCAGCTTGAGCGCTTCTTCTGCAAGATACCGCGGCGTTGCAATGTTCGCTGGTGTATTCACAATATCACGTACGTGTAATGTTGATGTGCATACTGTTTCTGCCTTGTGAATTGCTTCGCTTGCTTCAGAATTATTTGTGAGAATAACAAATTCATCAACCTGCTTCTCCTGTTCTTTTTTGTCGGTTTTGTATTGGTTGAACTTGTATAGACCCAAAACTGAGCCTTCCACGACTGCTGCAATGCGTTCGGTTTCGCTTACATTCTTGCATTCAGATTCATGGAGTAATGTCATACATTTTCGTGCATTTAATGACAATGCAACACGGATTGCTGCGCCTGCGGCGCGTCGGATATTCTCTTTTGTGTAATCAGCTTTTTTTCCGAGCCCTATCACCAGAAATTTTTCTGCCGGTAACTTGCCCAATGTTGAAATTGATTTGAGCTGTCCAGTTTCTCCAGTAAACTCTTTTCTCTTTATTGCCGCGGCAATTTCGCCATTGAGCTTTTCATCGATTTTTTTTATGTTATCAACTTCTTGCTCAAACATGCCTACTACGAGAATATCACATTTTTCATTGTCTTTTTTTTGCGCAATTATTTTCATGTGCATCACCCAAATTTTTCTGTCAAGATATGTTCTTTTGGCATTCCCAGCTGGAGAAGTACTTTTTTTGCATCGTCAACCATCTCTTCCATGCCGCAGATATATGCATCTGTCTTCTCTGGCTGCTTTATATATTTTTGGACTATGGTTTGGACGTAACCGCGTTCTCCTTTCCATTTGCCGTTTTCGCGGCTTAATGTCGGGACGTATGTAAAACGTGGATGCTTCTTTTGTAATGACTCAAATTCCTGTCGATAGAGTAACTCGTGTTCTGTGCGCTCGCCGAAAATAAGCGTTACTCTCTCTTTTGTATCTTTTTCAAGAAGCTCCTGAATCATTGCCCGCAATGGCGCAACACCTGTTCCTGTGCATATGAAGAGCTTATCGTTGGTTGACTGTCGCAGTTTAAAGATGCCATAAGGTCCGTCGATTGCTATCTGTTCTCCTCCTTTCAGACTGAATAAATAATGGGACGCTTTGCCTAATGGTATATAATTAAGACAAATCTCAACATGACTCATGCTTGCAATAGAATACGCTCGACGCACAAATGTGTCTTTGTACGGAATGTTGAGCATGATGAACTGTCCAGCTTTGTATGATATTGGCTTTTCTGGGACAAGAACAAAACTCTTTGTATCGTGACAGAGTTCAGTGATTTCTTTTACTTTTGCTGGTATTTTTTGTATCGACATGCAATGGTCTGTCCTGTATGTAGGGTATTTTTAACTTTAACGCAATTTCTGCTTTTTGTAGCTCGTGACCGATATACGCTGCGTGTTGCAAACTTTTCACTAGGCGTTCACGAACAATCGTGTTGTGCATCGCTTCACTATCAGTTCCGGTGATAAGTATTTCTATGATATTGTTTTTTCTACAATAACCTGCTTCAATTCGATTTTTTGTACGATTGACACGGAAAAGCCAGTAGGCAATACCATCGCGTTTCCATTGCGTCCATGTGTCGTACGACGCTTTGATTGTTTTTGCTTTTTTTGCGAGCGTCGGTTTTCTGTACTGCAATTTACGAAGGGCTGCTATTCTCGTGGTAGTTTTTTGCGCTCTCAATGTGTAATCTCCATTTCTTTTTGAAACAATTTCTCAGTTTCCTGGTACATCAGTGTGTCGAATAATTTTACCAAATCTTTTACTGCAGGGTTGTCTAAATTAAGCTTAAACAACTTTGCTTTTCCGATAACTCTCGTATGTTTTACTATTTGTAATGACACTAAGTTATCCCATATTCTGTGAAGAGTGGTCCAACCAACATCGGCGTTTTCAGCTATATCTGTTAATGAGTAGTCTAATCCTCTTCCTTCTATGAGACATTCCAATACTCTGATGACGGGCGAATTTCCTAAAGCTTCTCTGAAGATGGTTGTTTCTTCCATGTGGGTGTTTGAGAATTTATTCCGCGATATAACTATATCATTTCTCTTCATAGTAAT
>DATEAE010000003.1:0-5278 GCA_035288505.1 Candidatus Nanoarchaeia archaeon | reverse complement strand
CTTGAAAAAGTAAACAAAATTACAGAGCATCGAAATGAAAACGCAAGCCTTTTGTCAAAGATGCTCACCGACACAGAAATAACACTTCCTTTCGTTCCACAGAATGTCAAGCACGCATTTCACCAATATACAATAAAGTGGCACAATCGCGACGCTCTCCATGAACATCTCCATGCGGCAGGCATAGATAGTCGTATTTTTTATCCGCAGCCGTTGCATTGCGTCCATCATTTCTCTTTTCTGGGAAACAAGCTTTGGGATTTTCCTAACGCAGTGAACGCAAGTAAATTTGTTCTGAGCATTCCTGTTCATCCATTAGTCACAGAAAAGCAGTTGAAATTTATTGCTGAAACAATTAAGAGATGGCGCGAAGACAATGTAGACAAAAAAATTGATAGGCACTTCGATTCATTGCGAACAGAAGTTGAAAACAGAAACATAACCGGCGTTCTCGTTCAATTAGGTGAATTAAAAAAGGACGCTGAAGAATTGGAAAAAGCTGTTGGCTGCAAAGACATACGACCTTCTGAGATTCCCAGTCTTGTTATTGATGAAATAATAAAGAAAACTTCAAGCAAAACCAGTCGTGAAGAACTGTGGGAGAATTTTAACAATATAGACTATGCAATCTCTTATCTTGGATCGAACCGTATTTCGCCTAAAGCACCTGAAGAAACACCAAAAAAATCAAGGTGGAAACTTTGATAACAAAAGCGACAGAGCTCAACATTGAAGTGGACGAGCAGGACAATGTCATTGGCGTTCGTCCGAATAAAGATTTTATTACAGGCAAACATATTCACCGTTCAAGTCACCTCTTACTGTACAACTCAAAATGCGAGCTGCTTCTGCAAAAGCGTGTACCAACAAAATACTGGTCGCCGAACAAGTGGAGTTTTTCGGTCAGTGGCACGGTCATGGACGAATCATATGAAGAATGTATTCATCGGGAAACACAGGAAGAGATTGGAATTACAGTGTCTGCAACATTCCTTTGCAAGTTTCCGGTGTTTTTTGCAAACGACAAATCATTTCATGCGGTTTACATTGGAAAAAGTGATGCTCCACTCACGCCTGACTGGACTGAAATGAGCGAAGTGCGCTGGATAACGGAATCTGCAGTTATCGCTGAAGTTAAAAATAATCCGGATGCGTTTGCGCCGGGATTTGTTGAGTGCATGAGAAAAACCAACAATTTAAAAAACAAATAGAAATCTAATCGTCATGCACAACGCCCACGACCTTACCGTAGGACATATCCCTTCTCTTATCCGTAAACTAGCAATCCCTGCAAGTATAGGCTTCTTCTTCCATACCATGTTTAATGTTGTTGATACATACTATGGCGGACTGGTTTCAACAGAAGCGCTTGCTGCTCTGAGCCTTTCCTTTCCTATTTTCTTTATCGTCATCGCATTAAGCAGCGGCATTGGCACAGGTGCAACGGCTCTCATTTCAAACGCATTGGGCGAAAAAAACAAAATCGAAGCGCGTGAATACGCCGGCCAAGCGATTTCCTTTGGCATTATCGCTGGTATTATTCTGACGGTCATCGGCTTGCTTATTTCACCCTCACTTTTTCGCCTTATGGGAGCATCCGGAACATATTTGACGACTGCATTGGAATACATGAACGTCATTTTTTACGGTGCAATTTTCTTCATCATAAATCAGATGTTAAACTCATCATTGAGTGCAATAGGTGATACTAAATCATTCCGAAATTTTCTTGTCATCGGATTTTTTCTCAACGTCATTCTCGACCCATGGTTTCTTTGGGGTGGGTATGGTTTACCGGCGATAGGATTTGCAGGAATTGCATGGGCAACCATTCTTATTCAGTTCATGGGGACAGTGTATCTAACGCTCCGTTGTATTCATGAAAATATTATTGGGAACGACTGGCGCCAGCGATTAAAACCCAATCTCAGCTATTACAAAAAGATAGCATCTCAGGGATTTCCTGCAAGTTTGAATATGATGACGATTGCGATTGGCATTTTCGTAATAACTTATTTTGTCGGATGGTTCGGAAAGCAGGCGGTAGCTGCATACGGCATCGGAACGAGAATAGAACAGATTGCGCTTCTTCCAATGATTGGGCTCAACATGGCAACGCTCGCGATAGCGGGCCAAAACAACGGCGCAAAAATGCATGAGCGTGTTGTCGAAACATGGAAGACGGCATTACGCTATGGTATAATGGTCGTCGCGTTCGGCTTTGTTGTCGTGTTCTTTGCAGCACCATTCTTGATGCGCTTGTTCAGCAACGACACAGAAGTCATTGAAATCGGCACAACCTACTTGCATATCGCATCATTCATTTCGATTGCGTATGTACTGATGTTTATCACGATTGCGGCATTGCAGGCGATGAAAAAGCCTTTATTTGCAATCTTCATTGGCGCATATCGTCAGATTATAGCTCCGGTCATTATTTTTTATCTTCTTGCATTAGTGCTTGGACTTGGACTGTCAGGCATCTGGTGGGGCATCTTCATCGTCAATTGGAGCGCTGCGGTTATTACTTTGCTGTATGGGAAAAAAATAATGAATCTGTGAAAACTAGAGTTAGTTAGATAATCTTCAATTGTCCAAGCCGCTACGAAAGGAAGAAAAAAATACGTAAAAAACGTTTAATTTTTTTGCCTTCCTTCTGCTTCAACGAAAACCATTAACGTCAAAATACCAAAAAAGAACAAGAAAAAAAACTAAATAATAACCATCTGCCCTTTCTCATCCTTCTCGTCATCAAACGTGGTTACAATCGCTTCTGTCGTCAAGAATAAAGCCGCAATCGATGCCGCATTCTGCAGTGCGTTGCGCACGACCTTTGTGGGATCAATGACACCTGCTTTCACCAAATCTTCGTACACGTCTTTTTTTGCGTTGTATCCCATGTGCTCATCTGCTGTGCGAAGCTTCGAGACAACTTCTGCGCTTTCTCTGCCCGCATTTTTTGCAATCTGTCGCAAAGGCTCTTCAAGCGCGCGTCGTACAATATTCACGCCAACCTGCTGGTCACCATCAAGCTTCACGTCTTTCAGAATGTCAATCGCACGGAATAGTGTCACTCCACCACCAGTAACGACGCCTTCTTCGATTGCTGCTTTCGTCGCGTTCAATGCGTCGTCAATGCGTGTTTCTTTTTCTTTCATCTCTGTTTCAGTTGCTGCGCCTACTTTGACAACCGCTACACCACCGCCAAGTTTCGCCAGTCTTTTTTTCAAATCAGTTTTCTTGTAATCTGTATCTGCAAGTTTCACTTGTGATTCGATAAGCACTTTTCGTGCATCGATTGCTTTCTTGCTTCCTTTTCCTTCGACAATTATTGTTTTTTCATTGTCAACTTTTATCTTGCGTGCACTTCCGAGCGCGTCTGCGCTGTTTTCCAGCTTCATTCCTTTTGTTTCGGTAACAACCTTTGCACCGGTCAGAATTGCAACATCTTCAAGCATTTCCTTCTGGTCATCTCCAAATCCGGGAGCTTTGACTGCGCAAACCTTAATCGTTCCGCGAATCAGATTTAATATCAGTGCAGCAAGCGCTTCGCCATCAAGGTCGTCTGCAATAATCAATAATGACCTGCCTTCCTGTGCAACGCGCTCAAGAATAGGCACAATCTCTTTCATACTGCTGAGCTTCTTGTCCGTTATCAGAATGTACGGCTCATCGAGTTCACAACTCATCTTTTCAGGATTTGTTGCCATGTACGGCGAAATAAATCCGCGGTCAAACTGCATGCCTTCAACAACATCGAGCGATGTCTCAATACTCTTGCCTTGTTCAACGGTGATAACACCTTCATTGCCTACTTTTTCTACGGCATCGGCAATAAGCTTTCCAATTGCTTCGTCGTTGTTTGCAGATATGGTTGCAACCTGCACAATTTTCTGTTTATCGTTGACCGGCGTGCTTTTTTTCTTCAAAAATTCAATCACTTTTTCCGTTGCAGCTTCAATACCTCTCTTCACTTCAACGGGATTAGCACCGGCGGTAATATTTTTCAGTCCTTCGGTAATCATTGACTGTGCGAGCACTATTGCTGTTGTGGTGCCATCACCAGAATCATCCTGTGTCTTTGTTGCTACTTCTTTCAGCAGCTTTGCACCGACATTTTCAAATTTATCTTTTAAGTCAATCTCTTTTGCAATCGTCACACCATCGTTAACGACAAGGGGATGCATGGACTTGTCGAGCACTACATTCCTTCCTCTTGGACCTAATGTTACTTTAACAGTATTTGCCAGCTTGTCAACACCGCGCAGCAATGCAGCGCGTGCGTGCTCATCGAACATGATTTGTTTTGAAGTCATTTTGTATCCCCTCACTCAAACTTAGCTAATATATCTTTAAATTCAACAAAAACGTATTTTTCTCCGTCTTTCTCAAAATCTTCTGAGCTGTATCCACCATAAAGAATGCGATCGCCTTTCTTTAACGGAAGTTCTTTACCATCTTTAAATTGACCAACTGCAAAAACCTCACCTTCTTTTTTCTCTTCTTTCGCAGTATCAGGAATATACAAACCGCCTTTTGTTTTCTCTGCTTTTTTCTCAAGTTTAATGAGCACACGCTCGCCTAATGGTTTCAGATTCATGGTTCCACCCTCAATTTGGAGCAGAATTCAGCTTGTATTTAAAGTTTATCATTTGAAATAAAAAGACATAAACCAAATTCAATTCATTTCAACACAAAAAGTAATGTTTAAATAGTTTGTATGTCTCCATGCTCGCATGGTTCAGGAAATTATTATTCGCAACGTGCAGAAGCCTCGCGAGCAAAATATTTCTCATGATATTGAATGGCTCTGTGACAGTCTTGGGTTTATGACAGGCAGGGACACCGAGCGCATCATGTCCCAACTCATCCTACAATTGCTTCAGGAAGTGGGAAATGACGGCTCTGCATCGACGATTGAATTAGCAGATAGGTTAGGAATTGCTCCTCAGCGCGTCAATTATCATTTGCGCGGTCTGGCAGATTCCGGCTTTATCTATCGTGAAAGAAAGCTTATCTTCCTGCGCGAAGGCAGTGTCAAAGCAGCGATTGAAGAGCTGCGTCAGGATGCTAACAGAATTTTTGATAGGCTATCTGTCATTGGAGAGGAGATTGATACAGCAGTTGGATTGAAGAGTAGGTAATTTTTTTAAATTCTGCTTTCTCTTTACTCCACAATCACCTGCAATCTTTTCTGATCAACAGGTTCAATAGTTACTTTCTGACCTTTTCGCAACTTCATAAAATCAACAAGCGCTTTGGGTATTTTTACATCTAA
>DATEAE010000002.1:0-2028 GCA_035288505.1 Candidatus Nanoarchaeia archaeon | reverse complement strand
CTTATTACGCACAAGCTGAGGCCGGACAACAATCAAATAACGAGAGAGATACTCTAAATAATTAAAGAAAAAAAATGTCTCGCGTACAAAAAAACCTTTCTTTTTCTCGCTCATTTCCTTAAAGAGATGTTTATTCTTTTTCGTTAATCGATTCGAAACCATCTTCGACAAGGGTGAAAACGGCATCCAGCCAAAATAATAACCGACCTGCCCATTCACCGTCCGGCTTAAGGGAAAATAAGCTGTGAGCACATTCTTCGTTAGCGTTGTCTTGCCCGAGCCATTGACACCGACAAATGCGATGAGACAGCCATTCCTGCGAAAGCTCAATGTTCGCAAAACAATTGAAATGAATTTGCAGCTGAGAGGAAACCAGCTGGAGGGCGTGACTATCACTTTTTTAACAAAGGAAGTTACTAATATGCCCATCCTGGGCTGCTGTTTATTTTTCACAGAGAATACAACATGATCAAATGCAGCACCCCACCTCTCTTTTTTTAAAATGCTTTGAACATGGTTCCAATTAATTTGATCAGAGAGCAAAGTGCTGATCAAGTGTCGAGCATGATTACTGATGATCATATTTTCAAAAACAATGTGGGCAACATGAATAAGCAGTTGGTCTTCTGATGATGGAACAAAAATGGATGGAGCCTGCATTTTGGCATGGGAGAAAATATTTTTTTTGTTGAAAACACGTAATCCATGCCACGCAACCTCGCGATGCAGATGAATGTGAGTAACAACACCATCTCGAAACAAGGTATACATCCTCTTATATCTTTCAATCGATTCAGGCATATACAAGACATATCCTTCTTTTTCAAGTAGCCGGGATGCACTGCAATAATCATAAACATTTTCAAAGAGTATATCCAGATTTTTGTTCGACCCATCAAAGATATGCTCGCATTTGAAAAGGTTGTAGGATAATTTATTTTGATGAAATAATTGAATGATTCGCATTATTTCAATCGGCGTTTTTCTATATCGGAGCGGGCTCATTTCTCAAAACGCCGATACAGCGCAGCATATTTTTTGAACATGGCGATTTGGTCAAATTCATTCACTGCAATTTCGCGTGCGCTTTTTCCAAGATGTTCACGAAGTAAAGGGTCATGCAGCTTTTTCACTGCAGCGACAATCTGTCGGGGTCGATAGGGCTTAACTAAAACTGCTGAATCTTTGACAATTTCTTTCAAGTAATCAAAATCAGTGGTAATGAGTGCTTTGCCGCAGGCCATTGCCTCCAAAAGAACCAATGGATTTGCTACACCTGCAAGTTTGCTTCTGTAAGGAAGCGCAATGACGTCCATTTTGTTGTATTCTGCAGCGATGTTTTTAACATGACCTATTATTTTCAATTTGTGATTGATCTTGCTCAAACTCTGAACGATCCGTTCTGATACATCTGAGATGTATACATAACTCTCACAGTAATCCGGAAACCGCTTTGATGCTCGTGCAAAATCAAGAAGCCCTTTATATGCGCTGTGATGTCCAAAATACCCAACATGCAGTTTGTCGGATTTTTTAGGTATCTCCATCGGCCTGAACTGATGAGTATCAATACCTAAGCGAATGAGTTCAGCATTTTTCCCAAGCATCTTTTTAACAAAATAGGAAGGGGTCACAACTGCATTAAGATCCCACAATCGAAAGCCTCTGAGCCAAAGCGGCAAAACTGCTGAATAGCTTAAAAGAAAACTGGTCTTTCTCTTCCGGAGATAATAGCGCTGCGCGAAATGATTCTTGAAATGATGAAGGGACTCCGTCTTTGAAACAGAGTAGAGGGAATAAATCACGGGCACACCGTACTTTTTCTTCAAGCGAACTGCTTTAAAGGAATCGAATACACCGCTGCTGTGAAAATGGATCAACTCAGCATGTTTGGGATGATTAACAAATTCAAAGCCGTCTCTCTGTAAGAAATCACGAAGAAGGACAGACATCTGCGACCTTCCTTCATACGCGCGCTCTTCTATGTCCGCATGATAGTAAACTTTCATGGGGCACCGCTCTTCTTGT
>DATEAE010000001.1:0-7648 GCA_035288505.1 Candidatus Nanoarchaeia archaeon | reverse complement strand
TTTTTCATTCCTTGCTTTATTCGTCTTATGACCCATTTTCTTTTTTTTCGTTTAATTTTAGCATTGAAACCACCTCAAAAATTAGGAGATTCACTCATTTATAAACTTAAGAAAGTGTAAACCAATTACGTGACTCAACATTACGTACAAAAATTCTAAATGTTTATAAACAAACTACAAGTTCTGTGCGCACATGGCTCAAGGAAAAACTGCGGAAGAGATGGCTGCACAGCAGCGTAACATCTCCGTCGCTGAATTTTTTGAACGTAACAGACATCTGCTTGGATTTGACAATAAAAGAAAAGCATTACTGACGACAATCAAGGAAGCTTGTGATAATAGTCTTACTCATGATATGCCTATGCTTATAAGGGAGGATGGCAAAATAAGAATCGTTAAGATCGGCGAGTTTATCAACAAAAAAATAGAAACTAAAAAAAATAATGTTACCTCGATGAGAGATGGTCAACTTGAAAGATTATCACTACACGAATTCATTGAGACCCTATCATTTGATAAAAAGACTCAGAAATTAGGTTTTCATAGAGTGTCTACATTATTTAGACATAAAGTTAATAGTAAGATTTATCGAGTAAAGCTTACATCAGGAAGGTACGTCGATTTGACAGCTTATCATTCTGTGTTTACTCTCAATAAAGGAACCGTTATTCCCATGGCAACCTCTGAGTTAAAAGTGGGCATGCCAATAATCGTGCCTCGAAAGAGTTGGACAAATTATGTCCCCATTCAAGAAATTAACTTAATTGATGAGCTTCTTTCTTTAGATCCAAGTCTGACGTCCAAATTCAATGTATATGGTGTTAATAGCGTTTTGTCTGATTCGGTTGTGCGAGAGATAAGAACCATCTTGCCACGGTCTTTTTGGTATAGAACGAATGATTTTAAAAGGTTTAATTATCTCCCCTTTAACATTCTTAGGAAATTGCATTTAGATATAACTAAATTAAATGACTCAAAACTTGGTGCATCACTATCCCGATATAAAATACCAGCTGTAATAAAAGTAAATCATAATTTTGCGGAATTACTCGGGTTATACATTGCAGAAGGTTCGGTATTAAAAACCCTGACGAGAATGCATTTTTCGTTTGGCAGTCAGGAAACCGAACTCATTCGTTATCTTTCAGATATTTTTGAAAAAATATTTGACTTTAAACCCAAAATCCAAAAAGCTCACAAAAGTGCTTATAATGTTATAGCAAATTCAACGATTTTATGTTTTGTTTTTAAACACATTTTTGGCGTTGGTGAATCAGCAAGAACAAAGAGAATACCAAGCATTGTATTCGATTTTAGCAACGACTTAAAACATTCATTTTTAGTAGCATATCTTACAGGTGATGGGTACCCAACAAAGGAACTATTCGAAGTTCTTAAAAATGATTTAACACTTCATGATGTCCCCGCAGAGAAAATCACTTGTGCCACATCCAGCTTTGAATTATTCAATGAGCTACAATATTTATTGTCTTCTTTGGGTGTAAATTATAGCGTAGGTTTTAGCAAGAGCGAGAAACGTCTAATAAATGGCGTAACTGGTTATTTTGGAGAGAGTTATTATTTGTATATTTATTCGGCAAATAAAAAGTCGGCGATCAATTTCCTCCCAATCGAGCATTCAATAATAAGAACTACAGACCCAAAGATTAGGTATGCTATATCAAGAAGCAACCAGATTAATTTACATCGCGATACCCTGAGCGAATCATCATCTATCGTTTTGTACGACGAACTCGAAACTTTTCTCTCTGGTGATTTAGGAGTTCTAAGAATTACTGAGATAACAGAAATAGAATATCATGATGATTGGGTTTATGATGTGTCTGTCCCATTATGCGAGAATTTTGTTGCTGGTGTTGGTGCTATAGTCTGTCATAATTCATTAGACGCATGTGAAGATGCTGCTATACTCCCCGATGTTTCTGTTGAAGTTGTGGACATGGGCAACGAACGATTCCGTGTTATCGTTGAAGACAATGGTCCAGGCATTGTGAAGAAACAAATTCCTAATATTTTTGCGAAGCTGTTGTACGGCAGCAAATTTCATACATTTCGCCAACAACGCGGACAGCAAGGCATTGGCATTTCTGCTGCTGTATTGTATGCACAACTCACAACCGGAAAACCAGCCCGAATCACGTCGAAAACAGATAAGGACAAACCTGCACATTATTTCGAGCTTCATATTGATACACAAAAAAATGAACCAGAGATTGTAGTCGACAAAGAAGTTGAATGGGCAGCTGAGCACGGCACGCGCATCGAACTTGATTTAGAAGCTTCCTATCAAAAAGGTGACCAAAGTGTTGACCAGTATCTGAAAGCAACCGCTATTGTCAATCCTCATGCTCAAATCGTTTATGTTAATCCAAAAGCCGAGCAGATTGTATTTGCTCGCGCTGCTGATAAGTTGCCACTGCAGGCAAAAGAAATCAAGCCGCATCCGTATGGTGTTGAGCTTGGGACTATTCTCAAGATGCTCAAGTCAACTGACGCACGCACATTACAAAGTTTTCTCATGAATGAGTTTAGTCGTGTCGGCAGCGGAACGGTCAAAGAAATCTGCCAAAATGCTGCGCTTTTGCCTTCGATGAAAACAGATGATATTCAATTGCATCACATTGAGCAGCTTGTTGAAGGTATTAAGAAAACAAAAATAATCGCTCCACCGACTGACTGTATTGTTCCTATCGGCGCGCAACTTTTGGAACAAGGATTGAGGAAAGAAGTTACTGCTGAATTTTATACTTCTGTCACGCGAGCTCCTGAAATTTATCGTGGCATTCCATTCTGTATAGAAATCGCGGTTGCTTATGGGGGAACACAACCTGCGGACCAACCATCGACGCTCTTGCGGTTTGCAAATAGAGTTCCGCTTCTGTACCAGCAAAGTGCATGTGCCGTGTACAAATCAATCATTCAGACAAACTGGCGTGCTTATGGCTTGCAGCAAAGTCAGGGTTCATTGCCTATTGGACCATTGACTGTCGCCATCCATCTTGCAAGTGTTTGGCCTCCGTTCACGAGCGAAGCAAAAGAAGCAATTGCACATTACCCTGAAATTATCAAAGAAATGAAGCTTGCATTACAGGAATGCGGCAGAAAGCTGGGCATGTATGTACGAAAAAAACTGCGTGTTGGACAGCAACGAGAACGTGCTAATATCTTTGAAAAGTATATTCCTGAAGTTGCAGATTCTATTGCTCATTTATCTGGTGAAAGTAAGGAAGTTTTATTGGAATGCTTGAAAAAAATGATAAAAAAACCTGAAATATTGCAACAGCTTGAAATTCCACAACAGGAAGAAGACCAGAAAAAAATTAAACTCACGGCGGTTGTCGAAGATGAAGAAAACACAGAATGAATTAGTTGAACTTGGAAAAAAGCTTGCAAAAGACATCAAGGCTGGTAAGAATCCCTCTATTGAATTTCAGGTCAGAGGATTGAGTAATGTTGAGTTCGACAAAAAAACGCAGACGTTGAAACTCGGCGAACGACAGGCGATGCGCACGTTTTTTAATGTCGGACATTCAAAAAAATTTCTCCAAACTCTTGAAGTTGCCAAAATAAGTAAAGAACTTCTTGATGTAGAAAAACATGCAAGCCTGAGAGATGTATTTTACATGGCGAAGCGCACTATTCCTCAGTCGAACATCAACATTGTTGACGAACAAAAGGAAACGGATAAAGCACTTGAAGATCTCGAGCTGATTACAGGTTCTCCACGCGAACAGCTTCACGTGAATGCAAATAAGATGGGCAGCGTTGCGGGCAAAGTCATCATTGAGGACAAAGGTGATACTATCGACTGGTCGAAATTGGGGAGCGGAGGGTGGAGCATTCCAAGCAATGTTGAAGATATCACATTCAAGAAAGTTTCCGCTAAATATGTCATTTACATGGAAAAAGCTGCCGTTTGGGAAAGGTTGCACGAAGATAAATTCTGGGACAAGCAGGATTGTATCATTATGAGTTCACAAGGACAAACAACGCGAGGCATTCGACGATTGCTGCAACGATTGAGCAAAGAGCATCATTTGCCTATTTATGTTCTGACTGACCTTGATGCGTATGGGTGGTATATTTACAGCGTCATCAAGTATGGCAGCATTAGCCTCGCGCACATGGCGGATGTATTGGCGATACCTGAAGTTCATTTTCTCGGTATCACCTGCGATGACATTGAAACCTATGGCTTGCAAAAGCATTTAATCAAAAATACCGACAAGGATGTTGCTCGTATAAAACAAATTTCGGAATATGAATGGTTCAAGAACAACAAAGAATGGCAACGGCAGTTTAAAATGATGAAGCAAATGGGCGCAAAAGCAGAAATTCAGGCATTGAGTTCTCGTGGCATTAGTTTTATTTCTGAAAAGTATTTGCCGGAAAAAATAAAGAAGAAAGAGTTTCTTGATTAGCACAAGCTTTTTATACTTTAAAAAGAACGTTCGTCTCATGAACAAAGAAGCGCTTCTCGGTTACTGGAGAGACCGTATCGGTGACCGGACTCTTGAAGCGTTTACTACAATCCCACGTGAAGAGTTCTTGCTCAGTGAATTTAAGGTTCGTGCCTATGAAGACACGCCGCTTCCTATCTTGCGCAACAAAACAATATCGCAGCCGAGTACAGTTATTATCATGACCGAATCGCTCGACATTAAAGAAGGACAGAAGATACTTGAAATCGGCACCGGTTCAGGATACCAGTCTGCATTGCTCGCAAAGCTCGTCGGAAACAAAGGTAAAATTGTCAGTGTCGAAGTCATTCCTGAACTTGTGCAATTCGCACGCGAAAACCTTCGTCGTGTTGGTATTGGAAATGTTACTGTTGTTGAACATGATGGAAGTCAAGGCTATGCGGATGAAGCTCCGTATGACCGCATTATCTTTACTGCAGCGACGCCACAATTGCCGTTGCATCTGTTGAATCAACTTGCAGCCAATGGCATCATGGTTGTGCCGGTTGGAGATTTGAATGCACAGCAAATGATAAAATTGGTCAAGCACAATGATAGAATTGAGCAGCATAGTTTGGGTGAATTCTTGTTCTCGCCGCTTGTTGGCAAATATGGATTTGATGAAGATAAAGTGATGTGAATACAAAAAAAATATCCGGATTGACGGAAGTTATATAAAGAAAATAATGAGCTTTTTCTCTATGGACCCGTAGCGCAGCCTGGATAAGAGCTCCAGAGAGCGCGGCAGCCTTCTAAGCTGTAGGTCGAGGGTTCAAATCCCTCCGGGTCCGTTATTTTGATTTGCACTACTTTATAAACCTAAGTTCATAGTGCAGTTTATGTATAAACTTAGTGATTTTTTGTACGACGTATTGGATTATTATCAAACTGCACGAGAACATGAAAAAGTATTCAGAAATGTATTAAGGGACTTGCGAGAGAACAGAGAAACGAGACCTATGGGAGACTGTATTCCAGAAGATTTAGAAACTGAAGCAAGTCTCGATGAAATCTTCAACAAATATTCAAAAGGAGAGAGAATGGGAAAATTTACAATTACTTCTTTTTCACGACCAGAAAAAACCAAAGCAACTGTTAAGTTTAAAGATGTGATGGGACTTTCTGGTGGTGGGGCTGAACTTGAATATTTAGTAAGCGATGATGATATCGTTACATACCACCAACCTATTTCTGTAAGACTTAGTTAAATCAACTTCACTCTGTTGCAGGTCTCTCTCTCTCTCTCTTTCATCGTAGTCGTTGGAGCAGAAGGAAAGCGAAAAAATTACGTAATCTTTTTTCTTCCTTTCGTAACGGCAGTTCTCTAACGATTTTCCAAACCTTTAAATAAAACAACGCGCTTACTTCCTTTTATGAAAATAATGGTTGTCTTTGTTATTCTCTCTTTGTTTCTTGCTGCGTGTAGTACTGCTCCTGTTCCAGCTCCTGAACCGGTGATGAATCAGCCTGTTGTCGAAACACAAGGTGATTCAAAAGGCGTGAGTGGCGGCGGTGAAGCTGCAACGGTTATGATTAAAAATTTTAAGTTTGTTCCTGCCGAATTGAAAATAAAGAAAGGTACGACAGTAAACTGGCGCAATGAAGATGGCGCAGCGCACACGATTGAAAGCTCGGATAAAAACAATAAGATTTTGAATAGTGATGAGCTTGGTGATGCTGACACGTATACCTTTACATTTCAGGAAACTGGAACATTTGCTTACTTTTGTGGAATTCATTCGTCAATGAAAGGAACAATTATCGTCGAATAATGATGAATAAAACTCTTTCAAACGTGTTATTTTCTGTTTTGCTTACTCTGGTGATGAATGGTCTTGACATTGTTTATCACTTAGCGACTGACTGGGCAGTGCATCTCAATTATGTGGCTGTGAAACTTACGGTTGTTTTTCTCGCGACGTTTCTGATTGTGCAGTATGCCGGCAAAGGAAAAGAACAAGGAATTGTGACAAGTGTTGTCGGTCCTTTTATGTTCTATCTCTATTATTTATCTGCAAATCCAACCATTAATCGCGAACTGTTCAATATTGACGAGCAATTCTGGTTTTTCTTTTTGCATTTCGCTTTCATGATGATTGCATACTTTTCTGCACAGCAGCTGTTTCAGGCTGATGGATGGCGAAAACATACTGGTTTTGTGATTCTTACGACTATTGGAGCACTTGCGCTCGATGCAATTTTTATCATGGCACGATTGAAAGCTCTTGGTTTTGACGAAGAAGCTGAAGTGCGATTTTTGACGTTTGGTGTGATTGCGACTCCGTTGATTGTGTTTTTGGTTGCTTCACTCATTCTTTTGCACTGGAAATGGAATACTGCTCATGTTATTGTTAGTTTGCTTGCGGGGTTGGCACTCGGTTTCATTACTGGAGATGCTGTCCATGGTGTTGCCGCAGCGATTTCGTTTTTTGTATGCTACTGGACAGTTCATCATGTTGATTTTCAATCGAAGGTTGCCAAAGGATTGACTGCACAAGGTTGGACTGTTTTAGGCGTTGTAACGCTGCTCATTGGCGGATTCTATCACTTTGTGCCGCGCAAGACCGTGCGTTCAATCGCAGAATTTCTTATTTTTGACGTGACTGTCTTTGGCTATAAGATACGACAGAATGACATCATCATGGTGTCAACGTTGTTGCTTGTGATTGCGTTGGTGAGTCTTTATCAGGTTTACAGGACTACTCGAAAGAGTGTTTCTCAAGCATATAATTAAATATCATTTGTTTTTTTTGAATGGATATGAAATGCGAACTGTGCAAAGCAACCATCTCGCAGCTTTTTCTTGACAAAATTAATGGTACGTATGTCAAAGATGAGAAAGGAAAGAAGCATCTCGTCTGTTTTGACTGTCAGAAGAAGTTTCGCTCAAAAAATGAAGTTCTCGAACAACTAAAGAAAAGCTTATAATCAGATTATCTTGTTTGTCTTAGAAGTGCCCTCATAGCTCAGCGGCAGAGCGACTGCTTCGTAAGCAGTAGGCCGGGGGTTCAAATCCCTCTGAGGGCTTATTATTTTTGCAAAGCGTTTCTATCTGAGTTGCTTTAATCTTTCCTCAATCCCATCGTTTAACGTCTTGATATACAAGTCAATCTGCAGCTCAACTTTCTTCCATGTTTCTTTGGCAATATCAATACCTCTATACTTGT